>JAGQWR010000029.1 GCA_020437105.1 Saprospiraceae bacterium | reverse complement strand
GAATAATGACTAAATCCCCTGCCACAAATTCTTTTTCCCCGTCAATATACACAACCTCAGCGATCCACGTAAAAACCTGCGGATTCATATATTCTCCCCGGTGTCTGCCATCCCATGTTTCAAAAAAGCCGCCGGCTAATAATTCCGGATCAATGACTTCATAGACCATTTCGCCAAAGCGATCAAAAATCTTGAAATAAGTCAAGGCTACAACCGCCGGACCAACATGAATGCGATAATAATCATTTATTCCGTCATCATTCGGACTGATCGCATTCGGGAAATAAATACTACGATCCTCCAACACGCGCACTTCCACCGTGTCTGTTTTTAAACACAAACTATCATACGCGCTAATCACGTAAGTCGTGGTCTGGAATGGCATCGCCAGGGGAGACAAGATGGTAGCGTCATCCAAAGAACCAGCCGGAGACCAATTAATATCCAAATCCTGAACATTGGCCGAAGTATTGAGTAACACCGACTCTCCTAAGCGAATAGTTGTATCGGGGCGGGTAAGCAGCTCCAAATGCAGCGCGTCTGCTACCTGAAAATTGATGGTGGTATCACATCCGGCAGCCGAACTGACGATCAACTCATAAGTCCCGGCATTAAAGACTTCAAAACGATCCACGCCCAGTTCTTTATAATCCGGCCCGGTCAATTCTGCAATTTCTCCCGGCGCCAGGTTTTCTACACTGACAACAAAAGGATCTTCCGCCCGACAACGGAGGTCTTCAAAGGATACGATTGGCATCGGAGTAGGGAAAATTTCAAAGCTCTGAGTAATGGTATCAAAGCAGATTTGTTCGCGGCTGGCGACCAGGGTAACCAATTGAATGCCACCCTGATAATAGGTGTAAAACGGATCGGTTTCATCAGTATGGATGCCCGAAGCTATTTCCCAATCATACCCCGTAGCATTTAGACTCTGGTTTAAAAACTGCACGGATGCCGGAGTACAATCAAAGTCCAACAGGAAATTAAAATCTGCGACCGGACTAATGCGCACATACACCGGTACCAGAATTGAATCAACACAACCTGCCGGAGAAATAGCGGTTAGGGTTACTGCCTGTATTCCCGCTTCCGCGAATGCATGCTGCGTGACACACAAATCACTGATCTGATTGTCTCCAAAATCCCAGAGGCAGCTTTGTGTGCCAGTACTTTGAGAAACAAAATTTCCCAGTTCCCCGACACAAAGCGAATCAGGTGGTAAGGCCGCCGGTATCGGAAGTGGCTGGATAAGTATCGGGTAACTCGCATTATTCAAACAACCCGCATCTGACTCCAGCTCCAAATCAATCGTAAACGCCCCGCTTGTCGGATAGGTATATTGAATGGTATTCTGAAAAGTAGAATCGCCCGTACCAAAATAAAGGGTATGACCGGAAGCATCTGTTGTGAGCATGAAATCAGCCGGGGTACCCGCACAAACCGGGTTGTCATATACCAGGGCACCAGATGGCAAAGGCAAAACAGTCACATCAACTGTCATGCTATCGAAACCACATCCATTCGCGTAAAGCACTACTTCATAATCGCCTGCGGTCGCAAAAACATGGGTAATTGAATCGCCCAAATAGGTTGTCTCATCACTTATCCACCAGGAATTGATCGCCCCCGGTGTGGAAGCCGACCCAAAGCTCAACGCCTCCCCCACACAAACCTCATTTTCATTTGCAATCAGCAATGCCGTTACATCTGTTGGATTTACATCAAAATACTGCACTAAGGTGTCTGTATTACACAAATTTGTGCTAATCAAAATGACACTGTCCTGAGTAGGAGCATTCCCTGTAAAGGGTACATAAGGCGGCGGATTTACACTCACATATTCCGACAGATCGCTAAAAATCCAGAGGTAAGAATCCGGATTACCTGTACTTGTGTTGTTGATCTGAATCGTATCACCGCTGCAAGGGGTGTAATCTGTCAAACCAAAATCAGCCTGAGCCAAAGCCAACACGGTAACCGTATCCGTAAACGCTACAGCCTGGCACAGGTTAGCTACTGTGAGCGACACATAATAGGACGTATCCCCAACTCCGCCCAAAAATTCAATATCCATCGGATTAATCGCAGTAGAAGTCTGCCCGTTTCCAAAATCCCATACATAAGAGGTCGCCGCATCAACAATACTGGTATTTAAAAAAGAAACCAGAAGAGGTGGACAGCCCATCTCTATATCCATCGTAAAGGAACCCTGTTCCGGCGGCGGCAAGACCACGATTTCACCTGTCCAGGTTTGCGGACAAAAAGGCAAGGAGTTGCTCGGAACCACTGTAAAAGCATTGAGCGTAATGGTATAGGTTCCTTCTGTATCATACATCGTGGATGGAGAAACCGCAGTCGGCATGTCTCCATTGCCCAAGTCCCATTGGTAATTGGTCGCATTAATCGTCAGGTTCGTGAAGGTGACCAGCTCGCCAATACAAACAGTATCCGGATAATCGACCATTATTTCTGGCAGGGCTGCGATCGTTAGCACCAAGCTGTCTGAAGCACAGGCTTCCGGGATATTGGAAGCCGTGAACGTGTAAGTATATTGGCCCGGACCAGCGGACACCACATCTACCTCATTACCATTTTGCAAAAAGGGCCCGGACCAGCTACCCGGACTGGCAATAGCGGGCAAGGTAGCAATCAGCTCTGTTTCACAAGCAAATAAATTATTGCCCACATCTACCGAGGCAGCATTGATCACATTCACATCCGACTGTGTGGCACTTTCGCAAACGGTACCCGCCTGGATGACATAATTATACGTATAGGTTCCAGCCGCTAAAGCACCTACATTAAGCGTTCCATCCGGATTGATCGTGCCACCTGACCAGGTGCCGTTTCCAGGCGTTCCGGTAAGTTGCACGATGCCCTCACTGGTACAAAATTCAAAAAGATCCGGGGTTTCTGCCTCTTCGTATGCTGTTACTTCAACCACCGTAGTATCTCTACTTATACAAAACGGGTCGATGGTATAAAGCACTTCGACTTCGTAGGTCCCGATTCCGCCAGCTGCATTTCCATCGAATAATCCCAGTACATCATCCACGATTCCAATACCATTCCATTCAAAGACACCCGTGTTTGGATCGTTGGCAACTACAACCAAATTAGTCAGGTTAACCGAATTAGGGGTCAGACAGATAAGGGTGGTATCTAATACTTCCAGATTCGGGTTTTCAATAATTTCAATTTCGGTGGCGAAATTGGCAATACAGGATCCCGAAAAATTATACATCAGTGTGTGTAAACCCGGGCCAGCCGCTTCCGCTGAATAAGTACCCAGATCGGGATCGACAATACCGGGACCGTCAAACGTGCCACCAATTGGGGTTCCGATCAAATCGAATGGATCAGTATCTATACACAAAGCATCCGGAGGCAAAAAGGAAGCACCAACATCCTCCACCTCAATTTGCAACACACCGGTATTTAAACATTCTGTACCTCCTCCGATCTCATAACTAATAGCATGTACTCCTACTCCGGCATCTGAGGGGGTAAACAGGCCATCCGAATCCACACCAGGTCCCGACCATACTCCGGAAACAGGATTTACACAAAGCTGGATGGGATCAGAATTCAGGCAAAACACCGGTAGTGGATCGCAAAAATCAATGACTCCGACCACAATCACTTCAACCTCCTGAGTATCTATAACTATACCACAATCACCCACAACTTCAACGATGGCTAAGCCGGAATTGCCGTAGGTTATTTCCGGCGGATTTTCTCCGCTGAAGGTACCCGGATTGCCGTTGATGAAGGTCCATTCGACTGTATTATAGTTTCCACCAAATACAGCACTGGGGGTATATAAACCCATATCACAAAAAGGATCCACCGGATCAATCGCTGCTTCTGGTGGAACCTGCACAAAAATGGAATCACAAAAAACACTGGAGCCACAAATATTTGATACCGTAAGGCAAACCTCATATACGCCACCCACTGTGAATTCAACTACGGGGTTATCAAACCCGCTGGTGGTGCTGTCTATAAACTCCCATCCGCCGGAAGGCGAGATTGTCCAGGAATAATTATCTGCTTCAAGGGATAAATCGGTGAAGGGCACGACCAGATCTACACAGCCTCCATCCAAATTGGGATCAAATTCAAATTCGCTTTCGGGGAGATCGCGTACCAATATGGTTTGCTGAAACCCATCGTCTCCACACTCATTGGTAGCGGTCATGCCGATGGTATGGATTCCCGGCGTATCAAAAATAATACTGGGGGAATACTCATTGGAATAAAAAGTACCATCAATGGTCCAGCTATAAGATGCCGTATCTGCATTTTCGCAGGTGAAATTACTCGGAGAAAATGGCTGGTTGACACACACCTCATCCGGCAGGGAAAAGAGTGCATACGGATCCACTTTCACCTGGATGAAGGTAATGATACAGGCTTCGGTGATGCCTGCCGGACAATAACGCCGGGTTATCATGGTCACCTGTAGGTTTAGCGCATTTCCGGAAGTCAGGCAGGTATCAAAAGAAAAGTCATAAACATGTGGCATATCGGGTGTCCCCAGGTAAGCATCAAAGGTGCCATCGCCCCAATAGATAAAAGTAGAATCAACTAAATTTGGATCCGAATTATTTTCAAACAAGGTGTTTTCGCCTTCGCAAAAAGAGCCTAAAACTGAATCAAATCCACCCGATGCAGAACTTTCATTTCCGCATTGGAAAGAAATATTACAGATCTGGGCCTGGAGTGAAGGTATCAGGAAGAAGCTGAAAAAAAGTGGGGAAAAACGCAAGTAAATAGCCTGCATAATTAGGTATTTTAGGTTTGTCTGGGGGACGCGTGCGGGTTAACTGAATTAAATATGGGATGAATTTAAGGATAAATTACACCCAAAGAAAGCGTTATACCCGAAGCGAAGAACCAGCCTACCCGGGTTTCCACACCATTTTTTTTGAAAAGCCCTCCTTATTCCCACAAAACAGACTCCCACCCAAGCTGCTGACCGCTAATTTTATTATGCAAGATGAGTATGCTTAAACCCGAATACCCTGGGTTTTGAATGATTAAGGTTCTGCTGCCATCAAGGTCATAAGTAGCCAGCAAACTACCATCCGGGGAGAAAATATCCAGGGCTACGTTTTCGCTGTACTGGTCATTATTTAATTTAATCACCATATCCTGGGTAGCCGGATTCGGATAACAGGAGAACCCGCTAGAAGCAGCATCTTCATGCACGGAAGTAAAAGAACAAGGCCCCGGATCAATAATTAACACACTATCCATCACACCTGGATCATCAATGTCTGAAAGATATAACCAGCGGTCGCCGTTGCCTGCGCTCCCTGGTTCCATAGTCAGGTACAATGTCTGGTCATAAACGCCCATAAAAGGGTCGATTAGCCCTGTGCCCGGAAAAATATCATATCCATAGGAAGGGATATTACTCATCACTAAAAGCTCCACTAAAATCCCATCATCGGTTCCATCAAGCGGCGTATCATTATCCGTACAACCAACATCAAGAATTTCGATAGTCATTTCCTGGAGGACCGTCGAACAGGTACCCGGGTCTTCAATCAGCACTTCTATGAATATATCGGGGTATTTAACATCCGCAAGCGTAACCAAACGATCGCCCATACCGGCACTGCCGGGCTCAAAGGCAAAATAAAGGGGGTCGTTATAACTCCCTTCAAAAGGAATGATTTCTCCGACGTCGGTACTAAGGGAATAAAAACCCTCCAGATCATCGGTTGTTACGACCAGGTAAATCTCGACAAAGTCATCTGTATCGTCGATCGTGCCGTTAAATTGGCAATTAATGTCAAGTACTTCCGCATAGATCGCCGGATTGGCATCCGAACAAGACCCCGGGTCATCAAGGAGATACTCTACAAAATAATCGAGGGGATACACATAATCGGAGATGGTCAGGGTCAGGTTTCCACCGCCTGCACTCCCGGGATGCATAATATAGGTATCTGCTTCTCCGTAGGTTCCTACATCCGGACTGACCCAGCCATTATCCGAAACAATGGTAAATCCGTTGCTGAGTTGATCTTCTTGTACCAGAAGATCAAACACGATATAATCATCACTTGTATCGAGAATGGTCCCATTATCCATACAATGTACATTCGAAAACTCGACCAGAAGTTCTCCAGTAAAATTAAGGTCTGCCAGGATCTGGCTCCATAAACTCAAAGGGCAAAAGAGCAGGAAAAAAACGGGTTTCATGGAGGTATTAATTTAATTTCCAGCGGACCCCCAGCTGAAGGCTAAAACTACCCAGTTTTTGCTCCAGGGGATAGTCGGGATTTGCCACGTTTCCGAATCGGTATTTTACTTGTGGGTGCATCCAGATTTCAAATTCATCGCTGACTATATAATTCAGGCCGAGTCCGGCAAAAGCCTCCGGGTTGAGGGCATTGCGAAACCAATCTGCTCCCTGATTAGCTTCGCCAATAAATTCAGGTAGCAGGGTATTTTGATCAATCGTTTTACCAGTTGCCGATTTCCAGACATTCAGCGAAGCACCACCTTCCAGGAAAAGTCCGAGTTTGCTATCGCTTGGGAATTCATAACGCAGAGCCACCGGAATTTCCAAAAAGCGGAAGTAATTATAATGCACCACGTTTCGGGAAATCTGGTTTGACACCTGGATAGAATCGAATTCCTGAATCTGACTTCCATCCGGGAACTCGTAAACCCGTACCAGGCCATTGGGGTCTGTGAAGTATTCGATATTGCTTTCTTCATAAGTCAGTTGCTGAGCAAACTGCTGGAACTCCAATCCGGTACGGATACCAAATCCTTTGCGGTGCATCAGGTAAAAATCTGCTCCGGCAAACAGTACTTCCAGTGATTTTTCAGCTTGCTGCCGGGCATCCAACAGGGCATTATTCCCCAATGAATCAGGTGTGCCGCTTAGCTGGTCAATCGCGGCACCGATTCCGGCATGAAAGCCGATCCAGGTTTCCCAGGTTTTCCGTTTTGGGAATACTTCTGCTTTTTCAAAAAGGATTATTGCCTGTGGTTTTTGAGCAAAGTCTGAGGCGAAGTCAATTTCAAAAAGAAGTCTGCTTAGCTCCGTCAGGGGATCTGCCTGCACTGCATTTCTGGTTTGAGGCTGGAAAACTTCTTCCGGGTTTCCTGCTAAATCAGTAGCGCCTGCAGGTTCTTTTGAGTTAGTGCCTTTCGGCGAAAGTGTTGCCTGAATTTCGGTGTCAAACTCCGGAACTACTGTTTCTGAATTTGTAGTGGAAGCACTTTTTGGTACTTCTTTTTTTGTTTGTTGGAGCGGCGGAGCAGGAGCAGACTGACCAGCTTCCGAAACCGAACGAGCGGTTTGGTCAGTTGATCCGTCTGCAGTTGCATCCTCCTTCCGGCCTGTAATCAATACAGCCTCATTATCAGGCTGGTCCTTTGCCGGCATGCCAATATTCGTTTCTACCTGCTCTGCAAGCCCGGAGGTGTCGGGAGAGGTAAAATTATAAAACCAGGCAAAGGTGCTCAGCCCCAGAACCAGAAAGCCTATGGGCAGCCAGAAGAATAAAAAACGTCTCCGTTTTTTTCGTTTGTTCTCCAAACCAGCCCAAAAGGCATTGGTATCCATGTTTGAGGCATGACCGGAGAGTGTCTTGCGAATGTGTTCTTCAAATTTATCGTGGCTCATAACTCCGGTTTTCCAATTCTAAAATCTGTTCTTGTAACATTTTCCTTGCGCGTTGTAAGCGCGATCTGGAAGAGGCTGTGGCAATGTTCAACATCTTTCCGATTTCCGAATGTTCGTATCCTTCTATTACATATAAATTAAACACCAGTCGGTAGAGGTCGGGTAAGGCCGCAATAAGTTTCAACAACTCTTCTGCGCCCAAGTGGCTAAAAACGTCGGGATTAAGTTCAGGTTCGACTACTTGTTCCAGGCCGGGCACTTCGTATTTGTAAGCGCGTTTTCGAAAACGCTGCAAAGCAGAGTTGATCACAATTTTCCGCATCCAGGCTTCCAGAGCCCCCCGATCCGGATCATAGGATTTTATGGCATTAAAAATGCGGATATAGGCTTCCTGCAATACATCTTCCGCAGTAGGCTCATCGGGAACATACCTCCGGGCGACAGTCAATAACATGGGTGCAAAACGATCTACCAGTAAGCGCTCGGCGGAGGCTTCTCCCTGCTGACAGCCTATGATCAAATCGCGTTCCGTCATGTATGTTTTCTTCCTCAGGAGTGAAAATACGCCCTCAGACTGGATATTTGGGTTTAAAGTCATTCAACGGTTTGTAAATTGAAAAACACTATTCCGTTTCTAAATTCTGATTTTCAATTTTTTCACTCTCTAAACACCGCAAATTGACAGGTGATATTTAGTTCAGTTGGCACTTCGGGGCCAACTGGAATAACTGTTTGAAAATCACCTCGAATAATTCCGCCTGGGAAAGGATCATACACCGTGATATTTAATTCGCTAAATGATAGAAGTCCTTCAAAAATATATGGCCCATTTTCATCCTCTGTGCAAGTGATATACATATAAGCTTCGCTTAAATCACTGGCTACCCCCTGCGCCGGAAAGACCAATTCAAAAGCCATTTCTTCGGGATTTATCTGATTAGCGAATTCACCTTGTACCTGAGTAGCCTGCACTGGCAGTCCAAATGAAGTACCATCAATTTGTTTGGCCAGATCAATTATCCCATATTCCCCCTGAATAGAATCATTAGTCCAATAATAGGACCTGTTATTAACCAAAATGGAAATATAAGGTGGATCCGGCAGTGCTCCACAGGCTGTAAGAGTGTCAACGTCAACATTTGAGTCAAAAGAATAATACTGAGTACTGCTTACTTCCATCGAAGTAAAATCAAGGGCGCTTATACCAAAATCCGACTGATCACAAAAAGGATAGGTAAAACTAAAACTCCCGTCTGATGAAATTAGATACCCTTGAGAGTAATCACCCTCATACAGAACATAGCCGCTGGTGATTGGTAATCCATTACAATCAACGACATTCCCGGAAACGGTAGCGAAAAATTGATCGGGTATAACGAGTTGCCCCAGGCTGGCATCATCGAAAAAGGGACCTACTTCTTCCTCATAAAGGACATCCCCACATACGGAGGTCGCTTTAATTGTCCACACTTCTCCCAGCAGAAAGGTTCCGGCAAAGGATCCCATCTCGTTTGAATTCATTTGCCCAAAACCTCCTTGACCTTCTATATAAATTGAGACCTTCAAACCAGGCAGCACATCCCCTGACTCGGTAACGAATTGACCATCAATAATTCCAAAGGGATAGGGCCAATCAACATTCCAAAAGGTAAAGTGGGCAACTTCGCCGACATACATATTTCCCTCCAGGCTGGCAGATCCTTCTTCCAGCCAGATACCGGCTGCTTCATCAAAATACCAAAGTGGGATGGTATCAGGCGCCAGACTTTGCATAGCCGGAGGAACGGGCATACTTATCGTGGCCTTTTTTCCTTCCTTAAGCCCCAGTACATTCCCGGAAGGGTCTTGAAGCTCGACTACAAACATGCCAAAAGTAGAGAGTACCTGTAAATCACCCTCTGTATCGATCGCACGCAAATCGCCTGGCATCTGATCTGCAAAATTTGGATCGGCCGGATTTATCCACTTAGCGGCAACCTGTACCTCCTCCAGATAATCCTGCCCGGAAAGATTTACAATTCCAGCTTGCTGAAAGGTGAGCGATCCACCGCCCGGGACATCCACAGTTCCGCCGGATGCGGCTTCAAAAGAGCCAACGATCGTTCTTTCCAGAAGCGTAATCTGCACCCTGGAGGCCTCCCCCTCCACCGGCACAAATGTGCGGGAGCCCTGGAAATAACCGCTTTTAAAGGCGGTCAGGTAAGCCCCTGTCTCTTTGAGGAGTTGATTGCGGAGGAAAAAGAACCCGTTATCATCGGTAATGACAACCGTGTCATTTAATGAAACGGACACCCCTGTCAATACATCCCCTGATTCATTGACTATTCGTCCGAACACATCTCCATCAGTATATCGGATAATTTCCGGATTGGGGATCGTAGTATCAATTATAGTATCATCTATATTTTTCCGACAGGCCGAAAACAACAGGACAAATCCCAGGCCGATTAAGCATATATGTTTCATTACGGTTTAGTTTAGGTCGAGATTACATGTTTACGGATCCGCATTCGCTTTATATATGCTGGCATGAGCATAAACGTTGCAAGATTATTTGTTTAGGATTTTCTGCCTAAACAAAAGGCGCGTAATACTCCGTCCAGGAATATTACGCGCCATTATCCAGTGTACTCAAGGAAAATTGCCAGAAAAACTACTTGATCAATTTCAGGAAAGTACCGACAAACCAATTGGAATCTGCTTTCACCAATCGGTCGAGCGTAGAGTCTGCTTTATTGGAAAAGAGTTTAATTTCCTTGACCATTTTGCGGAATTCTTCGGCTTCGGCATCCGAGCCTTCAACACCAGATACTTCATCTAGTACCCGAAGCATGGGTTCCAGTTCTTTCTTTTTGCGCTGGGTAATGATCTTTTTTACGACCTCCCAGATATCCTTTTCCGCTACAAAATATTCTTTCCGTTCACCGGATTTTAATTCTTTATAAACCAGCCCCCAATCGATGAGCGCTCGGATATTCATATTGGCATTACCCCGGGAAACACTTAATGCTTCCATGACTTCGTCGGCACTCAGGGCTTCGGGGGCCAGCAGGAGCAGTGCATGAATCTGTGCCATTGTACGACTCACGCC
The DNA here is from genome assembly GCA_020437105.1 of Saprospiraceae bacterium. Lineage (GTDB taxonomy): Bacteria > Bacteroidota > Bacteroidia > Chitinophagales > Saprospiraceae > JAAEZH01. The sequence continues at coordinate 33,857 of JAGQWR010000029.1, read as the reverse complement.
CCAGTTTGACCCAAGTGCTCCCCAGGACTGGATAAAGCGATCTTTTCCTTCGTCTAGATGCATGCCTTTAATTCTTGATAGAGTTCTTACCCAAAGACCAAATAGAAATTCCGGGTCTTTGTTCAATAATAATTGAAAATTACGAAACTGGCTGATAAAAAGGTAGGCTTGTCACCTCCGCTTCCAGCATTTTTCGTCCGGTATCTATCTGGATCTTACTTCCTTTGGCAGCATAGGCCAGGGGTACATACCCCATTCCAATGGGTTTATCCAGGCTTGGAGACTGGGTTCCGGAGGTAACACGCCCGATTGGGTTTCCTGATTCATCGCAAATCAAATAGCCCTGGCGCGGAACCCGGCGATCATGCACATAAAAGCCTACAAGTTTATTATCCACGCCTTGTTCGCGTTGTGCGGCAAAATGCGGCTGAGAGATAAACGGTCCTTTTTTGGTTTTGGTGATCCAGCCCAGCCCGGCTTCAATCGGCGAAGTGGTATCATCAATATCATTTCCATAGAGGCAGAAACCCATTTCCAAACGCAGGGTATCCCGGGCACCGAGACCGACAGGCAAAATGCCATAGGGTTTCCCGGCTTCCATTATGGCATCCCAAATAGCCGGCAATTGCTGATTATCGGCATAAATTTCGAATCCCCCTGATCCTGTATAGCCGGTAGCCGAGATAATGACATTATCTACACCCGCAAAGGTGCCTTTTTCAAAATGGTAATATTTAATAGCAGAGAGATCTACACTTGTCAGAGACTGTAATGCTTCGGTTGTTTTGGGTCCCTGTATTGCGAGCAGTCCGGTTTCGTCTGAAATATTGATCAGACGGGTATCAAATTTATTATTTAGGTTGATCCAGGCCCAGTCTTTATCGATATTGGAGGCATTTACGACCAGGAGAAAAGCCTGTTCACCTTCGGCACACATATCCTGTGGGAGGCGATAAACCAGCAGATCATCCACGATGCCTCCCTGCTCGTTGGGCAAGCAGGAATATTGCGCCTGGCCAATCTCCAATTTGGCTGCATTATTGGAAGTCACCCAATTTACCAAATCAACAGCTTCTTTACCGCGAACAATAAATTCGCCCATATGGGAGACATCAAACATCCCTATTGCATTCCGGACAATATTATGTTCTTCCTGAATATTCGAATAAATAATCGGCATATTATACCCGGCGAATTCGGCCATTTTAGCACCTAATTCGGCATGTGTGGCAGTAAGTGGCGTGGTTTTTAACATGGTAAGTTGGTTCGTCTATTTGGTTGATTATTTTTTATCAAAAATTGAGATCTATCCCCAGGATTTTATTCCCGGTTTCAATTTCGTGCACAATTTCCATTCCTTCGAGCACATTTGCAAATATGGTATAATTTCCATCCAAATGAGGTGTCGGAGAATGTGTAATAAAAAACTGGGTACATTCTGTGTGGTTTCCGGATGAGGCCATCCCTACCCGGCCTTCGCGGTCAAATCGTGGTCCGGCCAGCTCGGAGCGAATGGTATAATCCAGCGCGCCATAACCATCACCTCTCGGACAACCACCCTGAATCACAAAATTGGGAACAACCCGATGAAAACTCAGTCCGTCATAAAAGCCCGAACGCACAAGGCTCACAAAATTGGAAACAGTACCGGCAGCCTCCAGCGGCAATAATTCTAAAACCACAGCCCCTTTGGAGGTGCGGATAGTAGCTTTGGGATTTAGAGGAAGCGTAGCGGTAGAATCCCAATTAATCGGATGATTCCAGATCACTTTCCGGGCTTCCGGAGCATCCTCGCCTTTGAAAAAGGCCAGGGTTTCGTTGACGGCATTCCAGGTCTCTATTTCTTTTGGCAATTCCAGATTAGCGAGTGCGTTTTCCAGGAATGTCAAACTATCAATTGTGCCTTTAAAAAACAAATTGGGTCGGCGCAACACGCCTGCCGCTTCGGCCATCATACCGGGATCGCCGTTTTCGATGGCTTCCACCAGAATATCCCGAAACTCCAACCTGATCCGACGATATCCGGCACCATAATACTTCCTAAAATCTTCCACAGCCAGTGCCTGGCCGATAGCAATGATACTGGCCGTACGCACCACTTCATCATCCGCCGGAAAGGCCATTTCTTTTATATATCGGTAGTTCCAGCCAAATTCGCCCATGGCCAAAATAACAGCTGCCTTTTCATACGCATTGGTTGCTGTTTCAAAACGCTGGCGCAGTTCATAATTGATCGAGCCCTTGGTTTGGCTCATGGTATTTGGCAAGTGCCTGTTGGCAGCGGCATACAAAGTCAACTGAACCTCCCAATGCAGCGAATCTTTTGCTTTCACCCAATAACTGCGGGCTTCATTGGGGATTCCATTATTTAAAAAATAAGTTGCAGCAGTCTTGGCCACCGGCAATTTCGAATCATCCAGCGCTGTGAAAACCAGGGACTGCACCTCCTCATATTCAAAATTTGTAAGGGCACGAATAAGGTTACATTTCACCCGATAATCCAGATCCGGTTTCCAAAACCCTAGCAGCGCCTCCCGGGCTTCGGGTGTTTTGCATTTCCCCAGTCCAATAACCAGTGCCATCAGGACATTCGGATCTTTTTCATTTTCCAGCGCCGCGATAATATCAGGCGAATACTCCTCTAAATTGATCTCGCGGGCTCGAAGCAGGTAATTAGCTGCCGGCAAACGCACCTCTACGGGAAGATCTGCTCTGGTTGCCAGATCAACCATTCTTTTTGTCCCTTCCGGACGCGTAAATCCGCGAAGCGCGTATCGGTAAAGCGCCCATGCCTGTCCGGCAAGTAAGGGTGTTGTATCCGTTGAAACAGGCGTAACACCCATGGCAGCGTAAATACTAAACTGCGACATACTGGCCAGCCCTTTGAGGAAATCCTCTGAGCCGCAGCGGCCGATAGCCTCCAACACTGCGCCGTTAAAAACGGGCCAGACATTGGTGGAATCGTAGCGTTCGTATGCAGCCAACAATTTAGCGGCTGCTCTTTCTTCTCCGATTTGACCGAGCGAATAAGCTGCTGCTGTTCGTACTTCCAGTACCGGGTCTTTTAACATTTTTGCCAGGCTGTCGATACCGGCCGGATCCTTCGTGGAAGCGAAAGACAGAATAGCTGCCTTCCTGTATGTTGGGTCCAAATTTCTGAAATACGAATACAGGCTATCGCTTAGCTGGCGATCCTGGAAATCAAGGATTCGCTGCAGCGTGGTATCTGCCAGATCCGAACGGACCTCTGTGATCACATCTTCGGTGGGTGGCATACAACTGCCAACTAGTAAAAGCAGTAAAAAATGAAGTGCTTTTCGCATAAACTTCCGGATTTTCATCCCAAAAGTAAGGGATTGTGTAGAAAGCATCAGAAATTATAAACCCGGAGCAGGTATATTTAAGTATAGATGCAACCATTCTGCTACCTGGTATGTCTATTTCATTGGCTTTTCAAGATACCCTATTTGGATTACGAGCACACACACCGAGACATTGTAGAGAATTGTAAGCTTGGTAACAGACCTGCCCAATTCCAGTTGTACCAGCTTTATTCGGCTGCTATGTACAATATATGTCTGCGGATGTTACGAAATCCAATGGAGGCGGAAGATTTGCTTCAGAATTCCTTTGTGGACGTTTTTTCGAAATTACATACATTTCGATTTGAATCTACGATTGGCGCCTGGATCAAACGCATCGTGGTTAACAATTGCATTAACCATTTGAAAAAGCGCCGCCTGGAGTTTGAAGAGCTGGATGACCGGGTGACAGGTATCTCAGATTCTGATACTTTCCCCCGGGAAGAAACCGGTTTGACAGTTGAAATTATCAAACGGGCCGTTCAGGAATTACCAGATGGATATCGAGTGGTTTTCTCGCTCTATCTGATGGAAGGATATGATCATAAGGAAATTGGAGAAATTCTCGGAATTTCAGAAGCAACATCAAAATCTCAATATAGCCGGGCAAAACGCAAGCTCCGGGAAATACTACAAGCAACTCCACTGGAATCACCCAATTGAATTTTTCAGAGGAAAAGCAAAAACATGGAAGAATTAGAAAAATTTATTCAAACAAATCGAGCAGCTTTCGATACAGCGCAACCGCCTTCATCGGTTTGGGCGCAAATTGAAAAAGCGATAGAACCTCAGCAGCAAACTACTGCCCGAAGGATTCAGCTTGGATTTGTGTTCCGGCGGGCAGCAGCAGCGATGTTGCTCCTTGTTATTGGAATCGGCATCGGATTTTACCTCAACGGAGGTAATGCGGATGCTGAATTACTCACATTGACGGATCTATCGCCGGAGCATGCCGAACTGGAAACGTACTACCAAAGTCAGGTACAGCTCCGAATGCAACAGCTCGTAAATTATCGACAAATTGCTGATGTAGAGCCTGATTTAGAGCAGTTAGATGCTGTTTATCTCGAACTTCAGGAGGATCTTAAAAGTGCTCCGAAGGGCAGTGAAGAGCAAATCATTCAGGCAATGATTGATAATTACAAAGCAAAACTCAGTATTCTCGAACGCGTTTTGGATCGTGTACAATACACCAATCCGGAACTTACAAATCCAGCCAGTGATGAAATCAGTATATAGTGCCGTCTTCTTCTTGTTGATTAGCGGCATTTTATTTGCTTTTGCTACCCGGCAGGAATATTCTCAAACCATAATCAAAGAGTTTCCGATTCAAGCCACCGGCACCGTCGATTTAAGAAACTCTTTTGGTCCGGTTGAAGTATTTACCTGGAATCAAAATCGGGTAAAGGTTCATATTACGATTACGGTACGTGCAGCAAGCGAGCAAAAAGCACAGTATGTTTTTGATGAAGTAGATGTCGCTTTCGCGAATACTCCTACGCACTTTTCGGCCCAAACCCAGATAAATTCAGGAAAAAGCTGGTGGGATTGGGATGAAGAGAAGAAGGATTTTTCCATTCAGTATCAGGTATGGATCCCAAATACAGTTCAATTAAACATTGACAATAAATACGGAGACATTTTGATCGCTGAAATGAAGGGCAAAACTTCTATCAATCTTCAATACGGAAATATACAGTTGCAAAAACTTTCGGAGGACCTCTACCTGGATTTTAGCCACGGTACGGGGCAGATCGGGCAAGTGAAAGATATTGAAGGCAAACTATCTTATTGCAACTTACAATTGGAGCAGGCCCGGGATTTAAAATTGGAAACATCCTATTCCAATTTACAGATCGAGCATGCTGCCGAGATGTTTATTAATGCCAAGTACAACAACTTCAAAATTCAGCAGATCAGCGCCTTTGATTACGAAGGTCGTTACGATGTTGTTGACATAGAACAAGTAGATCGATTCCGGGCTACAGCCAAGTATTCTGATTTCAGACTTGGGAATGTAACAGACAATGCCTCCTTTGACCTCGAATTTGGGGTAGTAAATATCGAACATATCAGTCCGCAGTTTTCGGAGGTAAATCTGGTCGGACAATTTACCGATTACAAAGTTAACCTGGAACCAGGCACGCCATACATGTTACAGGCTGCTGCGGATTACGCCGGTGTGAGTTATCCGGCTTCCCTGAAGGTAACCTTTGAAAAAGAAAGCAGCACCTTCCATGAGGTCGAAGGCTATCATGGAAAAGCACAGGGTGTATCGGTCATTCGGGCACAGCTAAATTATGGCGGCCTGAAAGTGACCAATTGATTTGCATACTAATTCGATTTTATAGAGTTGGGGGCTGTTCTTGCGTAGAACAGCCTCTTTTTTTTTACCTTGATGCTCGGCAAACCAAACAAACGATTCAATTCAAATTATGAAAGTTACTTTTTGCGGAGCTGCGCGCACAGTTACAGGAAGCGCCCACCTAATCGAATTGGAAGATGGCTTTAAAATCCTGCTGGATTGTGGCCTGTATCAGGGCTATGCTGAGGAGATGAAAACATTCAATGACAATTGGCTTTTTGATCCGGCCGAACTCGATTGCCTGGTACTTTCTCATGCTCATATTGACCACACAGGCAGAGTTCCTAAATTGGTAAAAGACGGATTTCATGGGAAGATACATACTACTCATGCTACAAGAAGTCTTTGCGCTATCATGTTGCTTGATAGTGCTTTTATTCAGGAACGGGATGCGGAATACTACAACAAAAAGGCTGTCAAAAAAAATAAACACGCAGAGCTCCGCGAACCACTTTATACAAGCGAGCACGTAAAACAGGCGATGAATCTGTTTACGGCCTATTCGTACGAAAAATGGTTTAGTATTCACCCGAATGTACGGGTATTGTTCCGGGATGCCGGTCACATTCTTGGCTCAGCAAATGTCACCCTGGAAATCACCGAAAACGGCAAGACCACCACTATTGGGTTCTCGGGTGATATCGGCCGGCCACAACGACCAATCCTGAGAGACCCTGCCCAAATGCCGGAAGTAGATTATATGATCTGCGAATCTACTTATGGCGACAAAGATCACCCTTCCAAGCCTGACGAAAGTGATCGCCTGCTGGCAATCATCAAAGAAACCTGCCTGGTAAATAAAGGTAAGTTGTTGATTCCGGCTTTTTCCATCGGACGTACACAGGAAATTGTATATATGCTTGATCAGATGGAGACGGCTGGTATTTTGCCACGGATTCCGGTATATGTGGACAGTCCGCTGGCCGTAAATGCCACTACCGTTTTTGGGAGTCATCCGGAATGTTATGATAATGAGCTAAATGAATACCTACTCATTGACAAGAATCCCTTCGGCTTTAACAATCTGCACTACATCCGGGAAGTAGAGGAATCCAAACACCTCAATGAAGTGGATGGTCCCTGTATTATCATTAGTGCATCCGGGATGATGAATGCGGGGCGTATCCGGCACCATTTATTCAACAATATTGAAGACCCTAAAAACACCCTCTTGATCGTAGGGTATTGCGCACCAAACACAACTGGCGGTGTGCTCCGGGAGGGTGCTACAGAGATCAAAATGTTTGGAGACCTCAAAAAGGTGCGCATGAACGTGGAGATCATGGATTCGTTTTCTGCACATGCTGACCGTATGGAGATGCTTGACTTTCTGAAGAACCAAAAACATATCAAAACGCTCTTTTTGGTACATGGCGAAATTGAGCGGCAGGAGAAATTCAGCACACTTCTCCAGGAGAATGGCTTTAAAAATGTAGTTATTCCTGTCCTTGGGCAATCTGTTGAATTAGACTAGAACCTTATAATGCGTAGCCGCAGACAAATTGAAATCGGGTAGGAGCCAACGGATTACCCGAAAAAAACGTTTATGGAAAGTAACCCTTGAACGCTCTCTTTCCCAGAGGTTCTATAAAGTGCAACCATTATATGAGAAAACAAACGCTTTTATTCCTACTTGCCGGGGCTGTTATCGGCCTGAATGCATGTAATCATTTCGATGAACTGGAAGGTATCGAAACCGTTGGAAATGATGCTGAATTTGCCGTTCCGCTCATCAACACTTCTTTTTCTTTTCAAAGCTTGCTCGAAAATCTGGACGATTACACCTTTATCGAGGTCGATTCAGATGGCTTGATACATTTGCGCTACAAGGGCGACATCCTGACCAGATCAAGTGATGACATCTTTGCCAGTATTGCAGCTGCAGCTGGTGCTTTTATTGTAGAAGAGCCTGTCTGGCCTATTCCTCTTGAAAGTGCAGAGGGTGTGGAAATTGACTATGTGGAAGTTAAAACCGGTTCGCTGGTTTATACATTCGGCAATTCTGCACCGGAAGGCGTCTGGGTAACAGTTACCTTTCCGCAAATGAAAGACGGTAACGGGCAGGTCGTTCAAAAAGAACATTATCTGGGTGGAGCACCCGCTGGCGATACCACCTGGTTGGTTCCACAATCCATCAATATGGCTGATTTTGTGCTGGAAGCCGCCCCTGACGGGAATGTATATGTGGAGTACGAAGCCATAAATGCAGTTACATCGGAAATGGAATTGCTCGATAATTTCATCGTTGTATTATCCAATTTGACCTTCTCTTATGCTGAAGGATATTTTGCCAATCAATTCCACGATGCAGATCGCGATACTATCGAGATCGAATTTTTTGAAAACTGGACACGTGGGGATGTTTATTTTGAAAACCCTACTATTACCATAGAGGTACAAAATTCATTTGGCGTACCTACCCGGTCTATAGCGGAGGTCTTTGATATTATTACGGTAAGTGGTGATGTACTTACCTTGCAAAGCTCCTTTCTGACAGATGGCATTGATTTTGCCTACCCGACACTAGATGAAGTTGGCGAGGTAAAAACGACCATCTTTACCTTTGATACGTCGAATTCAAATATAGCAGAGGTGCTCGGATCTCAACCTGTTGCAGTAGATTACGATGTGGATGCGATCACCAACCCGGACAATAACACCGATATCCGCGGCTTTATCGTCGATGGGAGCAAATATCAAGTCTCCGTGGAGGTTGACCTTCCTATCTTTGGCAGTGCGTCGGGTTTTGTAGTGGTGGATACAATAGACTTGAATTTTGATGGCTTTTCTGATATTGAATCGGTCGAATTTAAACTGATCACCGAAAACAACCTGCCTCTTAATGTGGGCATACAAGCTTATTTTGTAGATGAATATGGGGTTGTGCTAGACTCCCTGCTTTCTGAAAATACAGATTTGATCTCAGCCGCTCCTGTAGATTCAGAAGGCGTGGTTTCAGAAACCAACACACAGACTTTTTATATTCCGTTTGATGGTACCCGCTTTGATCATATAAAGAGTGCTGACCACATCCTGCTTTCTGCCAGTTTTTCTACCTATCTGGATGGGGATGTCTCTGTTAAAGTGTTTGAGTCGAATGATGTAGTAGTAAAAATGGGCATGCGTTTGCAAACGAGTAGTCAATAACTTTAAGCAGACAGATGCATGTATTTCCTATCCATCTACAAATGAAATTCATGAAAAAAATGTCCTTGTTGGCTGTACTTTTTCTGACAGCTATCTCAAGTTATGCACAGATACAGGTTGGCCTTTCTTATATGGACGAAATTTGGCAGGGTAGTTTAAACAATCCTGCCAACCAATCAGAGCATCGGCTGGTTGTCATTCTTCCATCTATAGGAAATACCCTGTCCTTTACCGGTCCGACCTATGGCGATGCGATTGTTGAACAGAACGGAACGAATGTTTTGGATGTAAACCAGATCATTTCCCGCCTCGAAGACAGAAACCAATTACGGGAGCAATTTCAGATTGGCACCGTTGGGTTTTCGATTCAGTTTGCCAATTTACAAGTTGGTTTTCACCATACTACCAAGTTTGATGCTTTTCTGGATTATCCAAAAGAGCTCCCCACGCTGATCTGGAAAGGGAATGCACAATATATTGGAGAAACGATTCCGCTGGGAAATAATTTGCAACTAAGTGGATACCATGAAGTTGGAGTAAGCGGTGCGCTCCGTCTGGGGAAACTGGAATTAGGTGCTCGATTAAAATACCTTTCCGGCATTGGAAGTCTCAGTACCGATCAGGCGGAAGCCTCCCTATATACTGATCCGGAAATTTACCAGCTGACCTTTAATGCTGATTATCGTCTGCGCACTGCGTCGTCGTTAGATTATCGGGCCTTTAATGACTTTGACATCAATTACAGTTTCGGACAAATATCCATAGACAAGCTATTTTCGGGTAATGCCGGAATTGGTATAGATTTGGGTGCCAATTTGGATTTGGGGCGACTAAAAGTGGGCGCCAGTGTCGTTGATATGGGAGGTATTAACTGGAAAAAAGACGTCAAGACCTACACGACCAATGGAAGTTTTACCTACGAAGGCTTGGATATTGCACAGGCTTTAACGGGTGATTCTGTTTCCTTCGAGCAGGCGCTGGACACCCTGGCACAAATCTTTGATTTCAAAGAAAGTGCAGGATCTTATAAAACACGCCTGCCTACGCGGGCATTCGTTACTGCCGGATTTAATTTGACAAACATGTGGGAAGTTGGAGCTGTTTTGGCGGGCGAATTTTATCAGGAGAACTTCAACCCGGCCGCTTCGATTTATGGAAAAGCAAAGATTGGCCCCTGGTTACGGCTTGGCGCAAACTATACTATTGCAAATCAAACTTACGATAACCTTGGGCTTTCAGCTGTTGCGCGACTCGGACCGGTGCAGGTGTATGCCATGACAGATAATATTATTTCTGCTTTTCAGGCGGAAAACAGCCAATATTTTAATTTTTTGGCGGGTGTTAACCTGGCATTCGGTAAAAAAAATGCAGCAGACGTGCTCGAAGGTGCTGGAAATGATTCGGGTGTGCGATTTTAACTATTCATAATTCATGCTGGTATGAAAAAAATTTACCTGTCTTTATTAATTCTTTTGGGATTGGGTTTTCAGCTTCCCGCACAAGATGTTGCAGGCGGTTGTGATGGTATCCGTTACATTACCGAAACATTCACGGAAGTGGAAGTAAGCACCGTTTTGTTTGGAGAAAACATTAACTCTGAAGGTCAATTGCAGGCCCTTTATATGGATGTTTACCAACCCGTTGGAGACACGGTATCACAAAGACCTGTTATACTCTGGGGCTTTGGGGGCGGATTTGTTGGTGGTAGCAGAGCTGATATGGAAACCACCTGTCAGGAATTTGCACGCCGCGGTTTTGTGACTGCCGCTTTTGATTATCGTCTCTACTCCCTGCTACAAGGTATTCCGGATAGTTTAGGGACCATGGATATGATTGTCAAGGCCATGCATGATATGAAAGCAGCCATTCGGCACCTGCGCCAGGATGCTGCCACAGACAATCTGTACCGAATTGATCCGGATCGGATTCTGGCGGCAGGAGTTTCTGCCGGTGGTATTACCTCCTTACATGCCGCGTATCTGGATGAAGATGATGAAATCCCTACAGACTTTATGGATGTCCTCGAAGACAATGGCGGCATTGAAGGCAACAGTGGAGATGCCGAAAACCTCCTGTATAGTTCAGCTATTCAATTTGTTATTAACCTCTCCGGTGCCTTGTATAAAAAAGAATGGATTGATGCTGACGAGGCTCCGCTATTGTCGATTCATGGTACGGCTGATGAAATTGTGCCATATGCACACGGGTTTCTGGCCGTTAATTTTGGGTTCGTTTTTTATTTCAACTCCGTAGATGGCAGTGGTGTTTTACATCCTGTTTTAGAAGCACAGGGAATGCCAAATTTGCATATTGCTGTTCCCGGTGGCATGCATGAGGATACCTACACAGATCCTGCTTTTGAGTCTTATCGCACCATGTTTACAGTTGATGGCGGGCTCCTGATTTACGACTTTTTGTGTCCGGATATTCCCATTGTCGTCATCAACAGCTTGCAGGAGCAGGCACTGGAGGAGTTAAGCCTCTATCCCAACCCTGCCGGGGAAGTTTTAAACATTGGAATTTCTGCCAGCTTAGGTGAATATGATGCCATTTTATACGATCTATTAGGTCGCCAGGTTGAGACCTGGACCAATCTCTCCGGAAACTGGCAATTGAAACATCAAAACTGGCCCACTGGGTATTATGTATTAAAGTTACAGGGAGCAAATTGGCAAACAAGTCAGCCTGTCAGCTGGTAGTACTTTATTTTTCCATCATTCCTGTTTTATGGAGGATGGAAAGTTGACTACTGTATGCTTTAGCTATATTTTCCTGTGTGAAAATTTCGGGCGTTGATCCGTACGCGATGAGGCGTTGATTTAGCAGAATGACTTCATCAAAATATTCTTCTACGCTATTTAGATCGTGGTGTACAACCATAATGGTCTTTCCTTCGCTGGAAAGCGTTTTAAGGATTTGAATAATACGCTCTTCAGTAGTGATATCAACACCAGCAAAGGGTTCATCCAGAAAGAACATATCTGCGCCCTGGCATAGTGCCCGAGCCAGAAAAACACGTTGTTGTTGTCCGCCGGAAAGTGCGCCTATCTGGCGTTTTGCCAAATGTGAAATCCCGACAAGTTCCATGGCATGAGCTGCTTCTGTGTGATCTTCTTTACTCATGCGTTGCAACAATCCTCTGTGGGGATATCTGCCCATCAGCACAATGTCCAGAACCGTTGCCGGAAAAGTCCAATCCACATCATCCCGTTGAGGTACATAAACAACTTCTTTTCGGCGCTTCTCGATGGGCTGTCCGTTAAAAGTAGTTGAGCCGGCGTTTACTTCTATCAGCCCCAGCATGGCTTTAAACAGGGTTGATTTTCCAGCTCCATTTGGACCAATTACACCATAAAGTTTGCCGGGTTGCAGGTCTAAAAAGATGTTGGTTAACACCCGTTTTCGATCATAGGAAACCGAGAGTCCTTTTACACTAATTCCTGATGTTGCAGTTACCATATTTTAGCTTTTCCGGCGTCCGAATAAAAAAACGGGAAGTATTAACAACAAAATGCCACCCAGTACCCACCACCAAACAGGAACCTTTCCTTCGGCCTTTGATTCCTCTTGATTTTCCTGCTTTTGTTTACCCAGGGCATGTACGATGGTTCGGGTATTATAAATCAGCATATCGAGATAAGTAGGGGCATCACTATTAGCATCACCGATAGAATCGGAAAATAAGGAACCGCCAACGGAAACGCCATTATCTTCTGCCAACTGTTTCAATAATTTGGGGTTTACGGTAGTTTCAATAAAGACTGCCGGTACGTTATTTTCCTGGATAATTTTATTTAACCGGATAATATCGGAGGTTTGCACTTCCGCATCTGTTGATACGCCCAGGACTGATTCCAGGTGCAACCCATACCGATTGCCATAATACCGAAAGGCATCGTGCGAAGTAATCAGGACACGTTGCTTTTCCGGGATAGTATTGATTTGTTCCTGAATGGAGGTATGCAGATCCTCCAATTGCTTCTTGTAAACCTGATAATTAAACTCAAACATCTCTGCATTTGCCGGATCCAATTCGACCAGAGCATCCCGGATATTCTTGATATATATTAGTCCGAAAACCGGATCCATCCAGGCATGTGGATCAGTTGCATTTTGGTAGCGGTCACTTTCAATTGGAGTTACGCCTGTCGTAATAAGTTTAATTGCAGCTTTTGTTCCGGAGTTATCGATCAGTTCCTTCAGCCAGCCTTCAAAAGTTAATCCATTCATCAGGATCAGGTCTGCTTCGGCGGCAAGTTTGGCGTCTTTTGGAGTTGGCTCATAGATATGTGGATCACCTCCGATAGGTACAATAGAGGTTATCTCCATAGGGGCATCGCCAGCAATATTTCGGGCCATGTCTGAAAAAATGGAGGCTGTGCCGACCACTTTAAAGGTATTTTGCCCCCAAAGTGTGGCCGTTAGGAGGCAAAGAAGTACTGTTATTTTAGTTTGCATACCGAGTTTCTGTTTGCTTATGGTTTTTGGCGTTGCACGAATAAATGCTGGGAAACCTTACTGGAAAGCACGAGGCTTGTTTTGTTTTCCAATTCTATACGCATAGAGCCGTCATATTCAAAAATTTCCTGCACCTTAAGTACAGCACCTAACACCAGGTCCATTCGGTCGAGGTATTGCAAAAAGGCTGTAGAGTGTTCATGCACTCCTACGATAACTCCGGTCTCAAGAGCGTTCAATTCAGAAAGGAGGACTTGTTTTCGCTTAGCAAAAATGCCTTCCGCGTCTGGAATGGGATCGCCGTGCGGGTCAAATTTTGGAGTGCCCAAAAATTCATCCAGTCTTTCAATAAGTTTTTCGGAAGCGATGTGCTCGAGTTGTTCGGCAATTTCATGGACTTCATCCCAGGCAAAGTGGAGTTTTTCCACCAGGAATACTTCCCAAAGGCGGTGGCGGCGAATCAGAGTGATTGCCAGAATTCGGCCTTCCTTCGTTAGACTGACTCCCTTCCATTTTTCATAATCAATCAGATGCTTTCGCGAAAGCCGCTTGATCATATCACTTACTGAAGCCGGGCTGGTCTCCATTTCCTGGGCAATAGCATTTGTACTTGCCAGTCCGGCGCCAGCCGTAATCTTAAAAATGGCCTTGAGGTAATTTTCCTCTGTAGGAGAGATCGAATTGTGACTGCCGCTATCCATTGGCTTATTCTAACTTTTAGACAAATCTAAAAATTATTTTCGGCAGTTCAAAAAAAATTTCTTATTTGAGCTTATAAATCCCAGAAAGTTTCCATTTTCGCTTTGGCTTGTTGCAGGTCGCGGTAGGTAATGAGATAATACCAACAGGCAATAGCTATGGGGATGACAATCCAGGTCAACATTTTCACTGTGTAAGGCAAAGAACTATCGCCTATTCCGCCCATAAGGGAGTTTAATAAGAAGACCAGCAAAAAGAACACTCCTACACCGATTAGGTATTTGCGCCTTAGTGGATCCTTAAACACAATAGCCATTACCAATCCGCTTATAAGCTGCCAGGCGCCAATCACTAAAAGCGCGAGCAGACCGAAAATCAGGCTGGTACCAAAAGCCGAAGAAAACATATCGATAAAAATATACGCTAATGGGCCTCCGATAAAAATACTTTGGAGGATAAGGTCAACGGTCAGAAATTTTTTGTGTGCAAGCATGGTAAATGGTATTTAATAATTCAAAGATAAGGGTTTTATATTAAACTTTCAATAGTTATTGAAAGTAGTGAAATATATTTTTCACTAAATTGTTTACTCTGCACACTACCTTTGCTGCCAATAAAACAGCTAAACATGTTGCCCGAATCACTCAATAATATCATTCGTACCCGTCGGAGCATCTATCCGAAACAATATTCCGAAAGGCCTATTGAGCAGGCGGTTTTGCAGGAGATCCTGGAGAATGCCAATTGGGCACCAACACATAAAAAAACTGAGCCCTGGCGTTTCATCGTATTTGAAGGTGCCAACAGGCAGCACCTCAGCGATTATCTGGGAAATTACTACCTCGCAAATACCCCTGCGGAAAAGCAATCCGAGATCAAGTTGAAGAATATTCGCATAAAGCCTGTTCAGGCTTCTATTGTCATTGCTATCTGCATGCAGCGCGACCCGGAAGAGCGATTACCGGAATGGGAAGAGGTGGCAGCGGTGGCCTCTGCGGTGCAGAATATGTGGTTGAGTTGTACAGCTTATGGTATTGGCGCTTATTGGAGTTCGCCTTCCTCTATTATTAAGGCGGGCGAGTTTTTACAGTTAGCGTCGGGCGAGCGCTGTCTGGGTCTTTTCTATATGGGCTATTTTGACGGGCAGGCTCCTCCTGTTGACAGAAAGCCTGTCGGCGAAAAGGTACGGAGCTGGACTCCGGCTACTAAATAACCTGCTTTTGCCTATTTGGCACATTGAAGCTAGTTTCAATAGCATGGTATGATTTGTTGTACAAACAGAAATATTGACTTAGCTTTGCACCGCGAAACGAAAAACCGGGGTCTGCGCTTTCTTTTAGCGTCAGGCTGTTCGAACAAAGTCTTCCGGTAAACATGCTAAACAACAAACTTTTATCCTATGGGTGATACATTGACTATGGCCATTCCTGTATTTGGGGTTTTGGCCTTGCTTTACACATTTTGGCGTTCCGCCTGGGTAACCAAGCAAGAAATTGGAACGGAGCGTATGGGCCGTATTGCAGAAAACATTGCAGATGGTGCCATGGCTTTTTTGAAAGCCGAATACCGGGTGCTTTCCATCTTTGTTTTAGCTGTTGCCATTCTACTGGGCGTTACAGGTAATACAGAAGGATCTTCGCCTTTAATTGCGCTTTCCTTTGTGTTGGGTGCTCTATGTTCAGCACTTGCCGGTTTTATTGGTATGAAGGTGGCTACCAAAGCCAACGTACGTACCACAAACGCAGCGCGTACAAGTCTTGGTAAAGCACTTGAAGTTGCCTTCGCCGGTGGCTCCGTAATGGGCATGGGCGTAGTTGGTCTCGGCGTACTTGGACTGGGATCTTTATTCCTGATCTATTCCAACATTGGCTGGGACATCAATAAAGTTATTACGGTTATTACCGGATTTTCCTTCGGTGCTTCCTCTATCGCGCTTTTTGCACGTGTAGGTGGTGGTATTTACACCAAAGCTGCCGACGTTGGAGCTGACCTGGTTGGAAAAGTGGAAGCTGGTATTCCGGAGGATCACCCGTTAAACCCTGCAACCATTGCAGATAACGTTGGTGACAACGTAGGTGATGTTGCCGGAATGGGTGCTGACCTTTTTGAAAGTTATGTAGGTTCTATTATTGGTACGATGGTACTTGGAGCTGCATTTATCGGCATCACAGGATATGAAGACACGAATGACTTTGGTGGTTTAAATGCTGTATTACTTCCATTGGCTCTGGCCAGTGTAGGTATTATTACATCTATCATCGGCACATTCTTCGTTCGCGTAAAAGAAGGTGGTGACCCTCAAAAGGCATTGAATCAAGGTGAATTTCTTTCAGCGGCGCTGATGCTTGCAGCCACTTTTGCGATTGTAAAATTCATGCTACCTGCCACATGGACCTTCAACGAAATCACTTACACTTCTATGGGTGTATTTTGGGCCGTTATTTTTGGTTTGGCCGGTGGTTTGCTTATTGGAATGATCACAGAATACTATACAGGTACTGGTACCAAACCAGTACGGAGTATTGTTAACCAATCTCTTACCGGTTCTGCTACCAACATTATTGCAGGTCTGGGTGTAGGCATGCAATCAACTGCTATTCCGATTTTAATCCTGGCTGTTGCAATTGTTGGTTCTTATTCTTTTGCCGGCTTGTATGGTATTGCGATTGCAGCTGTTGGTATGCTTTCAAACACAGGTATCCAACTTGCTGTTGATGCATACGGACCAATTTCCGACAATGCCGGTGGTATTGCCGAGATGGCTGATCTTCCTAAAGAAGTTCGGGGTCGAACCGACAAACTGGACGCTGTAGGTAACACAACTGCTGCGATTGGTAAAGGATTTGCAATTGGTTCTGCGGCTTTAACTGCTTTGGCGCTGTTTGCGGCCTTTATTACTGCATACAATTTATCGCACCCTGATGCGATTGTTAGTACGATCAATATTACCAGCCCTTACGTAATGGCTGCGCTGTTTGTTGGTGGTATGCTTCCATTCTTGTTCTCTGCGCTCTCTATGGGTGCTGTAGGACGTGCAGCAATGGATATGATCCAGGAAGTTCGTCGTCAGTTTAAAGACATTCCTCAGCTACGTGCTGCACTGGATGTTATGAAGAAAAACGACGGCAAAGAATATGCTGAGTGGAATAAAGCTGATCAGGATACTTTTGATGAGGCAGACGGTAAGGCCGAATATGGCAAGTGCGTAGAAATTTCTACTGCTGCTTCCATTCGCGAGATGGTACGTCCGGGTCTTTTGGCTGTTTTAGCGCCTGTAGTTGTTGGTGTTACTCCGGGTCTTCTGGGCTTAGGTAGCGCAATGGGTGCAGAGATGCTTGGTGGCTTGCTTGCCGGTGTTACGGTAACAGGTGTACTGATGGCAATCTTCCAATCCAATGCCGGTGGTGCATGGGATAATGCGAAGAAAATGTTTGAAGAAGGTGTAGAGATTAATGGCCAGATGTACTACAAAGGTTCTGAGCCACACAAAGCGACTGTTGTAGGAGACACGGTAGGTGATCCATTTAAAGACACTTCCGGTCCTTCTCTTAACATCCTCCTTAAATTGATGTCTGTTGTTGCATTGGTTATTGCACCACTGCTCTAAACAGGATAAAATATACAACAAACGCCCCGAACGCAACTGCTTGTGTTTCGGGGCGTTTTGTTTTTAGAACGACCACACCTAATGAATAGAATTTTTATCTACCTGCTCCTCTTGCTTAGCAGTAGTGCTTGCAAGAGTATTCGGATTTCCAAACTCTTTCAAGCGGGAAGCATTTCGCAGGAATTCTTTTTGGAGGAGATTCCGTTTGAGCTGGTATCCGGGCTCATCGTACTGGAAGTTGGTATTCAGGGAGAAAGTTACCGGATGATTTTTGATACCGGAGCGCCTAATGTTATTTCGAGCGAACTTGCCCAAAAATTAAAGCTTCCTATTTTATTAGAAAGCCAGGTTACAGATTCGCAGGGAGGACGCCAATCACTCCCCTATTCAAAACTGGACTCTTTGTATATTGGCAACTTGCATTTTTTGGATTTTGGGGCCATTGTAGCTGACTGGTCTAAGGTACCCCAATTAGCCTGTTTTAAAGTTGATGGACTTATTGGGGCCAACCTGATGCGCCAGGCTTTTTGGCAAATCGATTATGAAAAGCTGGTTATTCGAATTTCGAGTGATCTCCCCCATCTGAAATTAACCCCAGATACGCTAAGCATCCCCTTCACAACGACAAACCAGGGCACCCCGCACATAGATCTAAAAGTGGGTAATCAAACCTTCAAAGGCCTCACTTTAGATTTGGGTGGCAATCTGGATGTGAAATTTTCCAACCAGATGCTTAGTCGATTGAAATCGGAAATAGAACTAGAATCTATTAGGGGAGAAGGATATGGATCAGCGGGAATCTATGGACAGGTAAAAGATACCCTGTGGCAATTCATCCTACCAGAATTCTCGATGGCTGCTGATACATTTCCCAAGTTAGTGGCTTCAGCATCGGGCAAAGGGAAAGGATCGGTAGGCAATAGTTTTTTCAGGCATTTTATAGTCACCTTAGACTGGCAGGCAAAGCGGGTATATTTAAGTGCGAGGCAGGATTTAACACAATCAACCTTTTACAGTTTCGGATTTACGACCTCCTTTCGGGATAACCAGCTACAGGTTGGCCTCATTTATGACCGCAGTCCTGCGCAGGAGGCTGGTCTGCAAATTGGGCAGCAAATCTTACAAATAGCGGACTACGACTTTAGGTCGGGTGGATTAGATACTTATTGTCGCTATTTTTTAAACCAAAATGAAATCCTAAATGTCCAGGAAATTCAGATCGAAGTAGCTGAAGGAGACAGCAGTAAAATGTTCATACTGGAACGAAGAAACCTGTTTGATTGAAATCCAGCTTAACATAATTTTCGACAGGTTGGCAACCTGTCAGGTTGCTGACCTGACAGGTCCGGAACCTGACAGGTCGAAAATGACCGCAAATAAAAAAGCGGCCAGGTCAATCCAGACCTGGCCGCTTTCCCATTTTAGCTCCCCATTTGCTGCTTATCGGATTAGCGTGATATTCCCTTTCTTGAAATACGTATCACCATTGAAACACTTCGCTTCCAGGTAAAATCCGTAAACATCAGGCGGCAATTCCCGGCCTTTGAATACACCATCCCAGCCTATTTCCTTGTCGTTGGTCTCAAACAATTTCTGCCCCCAACGATTGTACACCGCCAGATAAACCTCATCAATATTGTTTCCGCGTACGTAAAACACATCATTCTCCCCATCTCCATTCGGCGTAAAGCCGCTTGGTATGAAAACAAATGGCTCAGAACAACTCGGATCAATAACAACTACCGTCACTTCCCGGCTGGAACTACAACCATTATCTCCTTCTACTGATACGATATATGTCGTAGTCTCTTCAGGAGATGCAATCGGATTAAATATATCCGCATAATCCAGCGACTCAGCTGGAGACCAGGTATAATCGTATCCGGGGAAATCAATCGTTGTTAAATAAGAAACCATGCCCGAATTTAAGATGATCGTATCCGGTTCAGCAAGCGCAAATAAACCAACGCCCATATCAATGACATTTACCTGGGTGGTATCCATGCCCTCACAGCCGTATTGATTGGTCACCGTCACAAAGTAGATGGAAGTATCCTGCGGACTCACCGTCGCAACAGCAGACGTACCGCCCATAATGATTTCGCCACTAGGGCCCCAGAGATAAGTCAGGATTTGATCCCCGGCATTATTGATTACCTCAATCTCTAATTCCTGGTTGATACAAAGATCATAATCCGGCTGTAGATAGAAGTCAAGTGGGAATGCATTGATTAATACCTGACCTGTATCTAAACATCCTAAATCATCCTCCGATACAACCCAATATGTGCTTGCTCCAACAGGAGAAACAGTTATTTCATCCCCTGTTCCAATCTGATTGGTCAGCCCTTCATCATCATACCAGGTATAGGCTTCTCCATAAATGGAATTTGCAGAAACCCCTACATCTCCATAATCGCAGAGAATTGTATCCCCAAATGTACTGAGCTCCATATCCGGGTTAACCTGTACGTAAACCTGCAACTCAGCACCACAGGTATCCACACCCCCAAAATCGGTAATCATTACAGTATAAACCATATCCTCAAACAGGGTTGCTTCCGGATTAGGTAAGGTGTTGTCATCCAACCCGATGGCAGGAGACCATACATATTCGTAATTGCCATTAGCACCCGGATTTATCGGCGTTGAAATACCCGGACAAATCCGAATAGTATCCAACACAATCGGCTCGAATGCCGACATGATTACGGTTACCGAATCCAGATAGGTACATCCAAACTGATTCTCTACATCCACATGAAAAATATTCACGCCCGGATTAGTCGAAACCCAAGGCATGGAAGTATTTCCGCCGCTCAGTATCATTCCCCCGCCTACTACAACTTCCCATTGGTAGTCGAGCATATCGATAGCATCCAAATTGATCGCATTGAGTTGGATCGAATCAACTGGACATGAAATCACAATACCATCAGTTGTAAGATCAACCTCTCCGTTTGTTACCAAAACACTATCTCCTACCGTACATTGATACTGGTCGAAAACATCTATGTAGTAAACTTCCGAAACGGTCGGATCTACCTCCAAGGTAGAGCCCATGCCAATTACAACGCCGTTTGCATCCGTCCACACATATTCAAGCGGATTCACATTTCCGTCAACCGAAATAATAATTGGCTGCCCACATGTGATCGAATCCGGCGTTGTTTCGAGTTCTATAATCTCCGGAACAGTGATATACAAGCTATCAAAGTTGAAACAGTTATATTGATCTTCTCCGAAAACATAATACAAAGTAGTCGTATCCGGTACTACGTTAATATCCGGTCCGGTGCCAATAATATCGCCGTTTGCATACCAGGTATAATCCAGTGGAGCCACATTCCCAACCACGTTCAGATCTACCGGCAACCAGCAGGTCACATTATCTTCGGTAGCATCCACTTCAATTGGCGTTGGCACAAAAACGGTTATTTCCCGCTGAATAGAACAGGTATCCGCACCAAATAAGGTGACGTTGGTGTAATAAGTCGTCGTTACATCCGGAGATGCATTTGGATTCGCGGCACTCGGATCATCAAGCCCCGTAGTCGGGAACCAGGAATAAGTATAGCCCGTATTACCTGTCGGATTCAATTGCGTGGTGTCGCCATAACACAGAACAATGGTATCCGCCAAACTCGTTTGAATGAATTCGACGTTAATCTGTTCTGTCAAGGAAGCCGAACATCCAATCTCTGTATTGATTGTCAAATTCGCCGACAAAGGCGCATCAAAATAATAAATGGTAATGGTCGGATTTTGCTCGTTTATAACCTCTCCATTACTGAATGTCCATGTCCAGCCATTCGTATCGTCCAGGAAGTTAAAAGACAAATCAGTGAAAGAAATCACGATGCTATCCTCCGAACAATTATCATATTGAAAATCAAAATCCGCATATAAAATTGGCTCCTCAATCTCAATAGGCACGATCGCGTCATCCACACAACTCAGGTCATTGTACAGGATAGTCAGCTGTGCATAATATGTCCCCATTTCCTGATAGGTATAGGATGGGTTCGCCAACGTTGAGGTATCAGCCGTAGTAGTAGGATCACCAAAATTCCAAACATAGTTATACGCATTCGAACTCTGGTTTACAAACTCAACTGTCGATCCATTACATTGCACAATGGCCTCAAAGTCGAGATCAATAGCACTATCCACTACCGCTACAAACACGGTATCATTGGAAGTACAACCAAACTGGCTTTCAACTTCTACATAAAACGTGGTTTCGCCAGCTGCATTAGAAATAACAGGAGTCGCTGTATTTGCTCCCGAAACAATCCCGCTTCCAGGTGACCAGTTGTATGTCAAAACGTCATTTGGATCCAGATTCTGTACAAAAACATTAATAGGCTCGTTCGAACAAACGATCTGATCCGGCCCTGCTTCAATAGATACCGGGCCACCTGAAATAGTCACTATTTCTGATTCGACACAGCCAAATTGGTCTGTTGCAACTACTTCATATTGGTTTACCCCGGAAACAGGAACAGTCAATTCATTATCTATATCAATTACCATATTCGTCTGGTCAAACCATTCCAAATCCGCCAATTCAACAGTGGAAGCCAAAACGGTAGCCTCCCCATCACAGGTTGTTACATCACCCGTTGTTGACAACTCAATATCCGGAGGTACCACCACAATGACATTCCGGATAATACTACAGGTATCAAAACCAAATTGTGTAACTGTTACGGTATATACGGTTGTTTCATTCGGACTGGCAATCGGATTCATCACGTCCGTAAAGTCGAGCCCCGTAGAAGGAGACCACTGATATTGATAAGCCGGATTACCTAATGGATTTAACTCCACCGATCCACCCCGACAAATAAGTTTCGGCGTTTCCAGATTTGTCTGAATGAGACTTACGTCGAATGATTCAGTATAAGTCGATGTACAACCTTCATCTGTAGTAATTGTCAGGGTAGCTGTAACAGTCTGATCTGAATTGACCGTAATAGTCGGATTCGTACCCGTAGCTGTACCAAGCGGTCCAAAGTCCCAATCCCATTGCACAGTAGTTGTGAGGTTATTAACCGACAAATCGTTAAATTCAATGGTTTGTTGGGTCGATTCGCAGGAAAGTAGTGCGTAATCAAAACCGGCAATCAGAATCCGCTCAGGTACATCAATTATGGTCGAAATGGTATCCTTACACAATGCCGAAGCTGGTGTGGTAAGCGTCACCTGATAAGGGCCAAATTCAGGATATACATAACTTGGATCTGAATCGGTGGAGGTATCTCCGGATGTACCGGGGTCGCCAAAGTTCCATTCATATCCGGGACTATTGATACTGCTGTTACTAAAATCAACGGTATATCCGTCACAATTCACAGAATAGTCAAAATCCAATTCCGGCAGCAAGGTTACTTCAACCGTTATTTCTTTTTCATAAGAACAGAACGCTCCGGGTGCCTCAATAGACACGGTATAGACCGTAGTAGATTCAGGCGCTACTGTCGGGTTAGGTTCTGTCGGATTCCCAAATAAACCGGGCGGACTCCATTGATATGGATGGTTCCCGATTTGCTGATAATTTGGATTAAGTTCTATACTATCGCCATAACAAATTTGAAGAAAATCATCTAAAAGCGATCCCGGATTGTCTTGACCAGTTTGCACCTGCTGCACTAAGGTCTGCTCACATCCCGTTTCCGATCGCACAATCAACTCGACCGTAGCGGTTACCGGACTAGGTAAGTAAAAGAGCGGATTTTGCTCCTCTGAGGTCTGGGTTTGCCCATCATAACTCACCGTCCAGAGCCATTCCACCGGGGCAGTTACCGTATCAAAAGACATATCCGTTATGGAAATAACGGAGCTATCCGAACAATCAAAAACATCAATATCATAATTTGCAAAGAGCGAATTGTACTGTAGGAAAATCTCCTGCGTAAAGGTATCCACACAAATACTTCCGGGCTCCGCAATCAACATCACATTATATGTACCTGTATCCGGGAAGTTATAAACCGGATTTTCCTGTGTGGATTGCAGACTTAAATCTCCATCCGAATCAAAAAACCATTTAAAATTATTGGTTAGGGTACTTTCATTCTCGAAGGTTACAGTCAGATCATCACATTGGGCAACCGGCGCAAAAAAGGCAGAGATAATCTCTCCACAGACACCCACATTATATTGAAAATCCCGACGCACTCTGGATAAAAGGACACCGTTACGGTATTCCTCGACACATATTCCGACAACAAATTGCCCCATTATAGTAGGCAAGCCCGATAAATAGCCTGTTTCCGGATCGATGGCGAGGGGATCATTCGGATTACCCAACATATCTGATTCACTATAAGGCGGAACCCAAACAACTTCCTCATAAGGAGGTGCATTTGGCGGAATCGGTTTTGGGTTTGCCAGCGTCGCTCCGGCAAAAGGTGTACATAGCTTATATACCAGCGAATCTCCATCAACATCTATCGCCGAATGGTCATAGTCGATCTCCTTATTTACACATATAAATATTGGAGCAACCCCTCCAAACTTCGGACTGCTATTACAAACCGCCATTGCTGCTTCCCTCAGGAACACGAAATACGTTCCACCGGTTTCATCCGGAAGTTCGATATTATTAATAGTCTGATTCCGACAACAACGCTGATAAACGATCTGGTACCCACCCGGGATGGATGGCAGTGTTACGGTTTTTCGATAAGTGGTCGTATGCACACAAACATCCGACGGCACAAAAAGACAAGGATCGTTCAATACATTGTCCAGCGTATCATCGGCCATGTAATACATCTTGATCTCCGTAACCAGGATACCAAATTGATTGAAAATCCCAACTGAAGCAGGATTATCAAAAAATGCATCCGGGTTTCCGTAGAAGCAATCTCGAAAAACACTCAGTTCTATTTCGTACTGATTATTCCCCAGACAGGTATATGAAATATCTCCACCTACGATGTGGGATGCGCGCAATCCAAAACTGCTGAAAAGCAGCGCGGAAAACACAAAAATTTTTGTCCAACTTGTACACTTAATCATTTGCATGACAGCTCGTTTCTAGATATAAATGTTCCTGATTCCTGGAAAACAATTAATTCGTTTTTAACACCGTACTATTCATCAATTGTAACACCAATTATTTCTACACGCCTTTCGGCGGATGCGATCGGGCTATATATGGAATTTCGTTCATCATTCAAACGATCGCTTACTACCGTCGGAGCCTTACTTTCTCCTACTGAAACCTCTTCAATTTGCAACAGTCCATTTCGCAGATAAGGCACCAAAATGCCATCCTGAAATTTATTGAAGTGGTTCATTAAGGAAGCTACCCGACGTGCACCAAGTGCTTCATTATACTCCGTACTGGCACGCGGACTGGTGAAACCCGTCACCGTAACCTTTACAGCGACGCCTCGTTCCAGATAAAACATCATGCGGGAAGAGAACACCTCAAGGTTTTCAAAGCCATCCCGAATTTCCCGTTCAAAGAACGCCCGCATCAATTGTTCGGCCAGGAATCGATCTCGACCCTCCAGTACCTTAGTATATTCGTCTATAAACTTATCCTTTCGGGAATAGTATTTATCAAATGATTGCCCGTATGTCTGCTGGGTTGTCTTCCGAAATGTTTTGGGATCCGGTTCATCATTATCAAAATACAGATAGAGGGGCGGGAAGTCGATCAAGTCTTTTACCCGAAGGTAAATCTTCCGTTCCAGCGTCATCGGATTGCCTAAAGCCTCGAGATCAATAATCAAGGTATCTGAGTGGTACCCGGGTTTTGAAGCTATAAGGGTATAAGTGCGCGTGCGTTTTAAGTTATAATCATAGCGATTGGTTGAATCTTTTGTCTCAATCGCAATCTGATCATCAAATTCCAGCAATTGTACCGTAGTACCTAATAAAGGATCAGTCGGAAAATCCCGATCGTAGATCAAAGCAGTCAGATCAATAATATTTGGTGGCAAATAAACGTCCACACGAATCAGCGGCTCTTCCGGGTTCATGGTCAGCGACACATCAACTATTTCAGACGAAGTCACATATCCTTCCCGATCAGCCGTAATCAAATACCCAAAACCCAATTCCGGCGAGTAGTAAAAATCATTCCCATCCGGATTTGATTCGGTCAGAAGCATTTTATCCTTTTTACCGGGAATCAATTGGTCAATATGCACTGTTGATCCTGGAAGAGGCTGACGGGTTTTCGCATCGAAAACAAAAATCTCCAAATCCAGTGTTAGTTTCCGGTAGCTGTAAATATCATAGCAACAGTAATCACTACCTGCTTCATAGGGTTGTCCATTGCGGCGGTTGGATGCAAAAAGTCCTTTCTTTTCGGCTTCATCTATATTAAAGCTCACCTCATTAAAGCTGGTGTTCACCGGATATCCCAATGCAACAGGATCCTGCCAGTTACTGCCTTCTTTTACTGCTGAAAACACATCAAAACCACCGATACTCTGAAACCCTTTACTACTATAATAGAGTGTTTGGGTTCCCGAGTGAAAGAAAGGTGTCACCTCATCCTTCTCCGAATTCACAGCCGCAATATTTTCCGGAGTTGAAAACGTTCCGTCCGCATTTATGACACTACACCAAATGTCATTTCCGCCTGCACTCCCCTCTTCCCGATCAGAAACAAAAAATAATACCTCTGAACCGGTTTCTTCATCGACGCCAATCTGCGGCATCGTATTACTACTTCCTGCTTTATTGATTTGCTCGGGTAAGCGCGTAGCATGTCCCAGATTTCCATCATCATCAAGAACTTCGCGGTAATACAAGCTACAATCCAAACCTGCAACGCCAACATAGGCGCACTGTGCAAAATATACACGACTACCATCCGAATTATACGTCGGGTAGGCAGTATGCATGGTATCGTGATTGATCGGTACGTACAAAGTACCCGCCTGATCAAGCGCCTCAGATTGCATAACCTTCATATAGGGCCGGGGCGGATAATGCTCATCATCTTCCTTTATAAAAGAATAGGAAGTATAATAGATTTGATCGTTATACCAAAAGGCTCCAAATTCCGAATCCGGCGTATTGATACCAATCAGGCTGGTATCTAATGCAACATCATCGAGCGGTACTTCCACTATTCCGATTGCCCGGTAGCAGTCCTCTGCCTCCATGGTGGCCAGTTCTATATATTCGGGAGTGGTGCCAGACATGCCGGCATATTGATTAAATAGTGTGGCGGCCTCATCATATTGCCCCAGGGCTTTTTTCATGGAAGCCTGCCAAAAAGTAGATTCCGCATGTTTGGCCGGATCATCCAGGTCTAATACACGCTGATAGGCACTATCGGCCAATTCATAATAGTCGATCATCCGCGCACTCTCGGCAAGCTTGTACCAGATGTCCGAGCGGTTTTCTGTAATCTCTGTGGCAATACCATACCACTGCAGAGCAGAGCCATAGTCTGCATTTGCAAAGGCCTCATCAGCCCCTTTCAGGTATTGTTTGAGCGTTTGCCCGTTGGCCAGGTTCGTACCGGCTAGCAAAACGAGCAGAACGAACATTTTATAGATGTTCATTTTATGCATTTCTTTAGGTTCTTAGGAAAAAATGGCCTAGCCGGTTGCTAGAAAAGTTTACAAATCTTGAACTTGTCAAGTGGGCGTACCTTTGTTATCAAATATTGTACGGATACTTCCGGACCACCGTAATTGTTGGTAGCTACAGAAAAATCAGATACATTGATATCATAACTTACTCCAACTTTCCATTGATTATACAAATGCAATTCCACTGTCGGAATGATCGCATCGCCAAACGAGTTGAAACGGTAATTCGCCCCGACCTGTACCGCTACTTCGCGGGCACGATGATTACTCAGATGAATTAGTAAACCTGTTCCCGCAAGGGCCTCAAAATAAGAACCCTGTAATTGAGCCGAACCATGTAACACCCAGTCTAAAGGTGTAGCGATTTGAATAACAGGCATCATATACAAACTGACACGCATCGGAATCTCCGCATTATCCGCGTCACTAAAACTTCCATCCGGATTGGTCAGGTGGTAAACACCTCCACCTACATCTAACTTAGAGCGTTTGCTTGTACTCTGTCCATGGTAATTCAAACCGGCACCAAAGTCAGCAAAAACGCGACTAGTCGATTGAAAATCCTCGTTTGTAGGACGGTTCGGATCAAAAATGTCGCTAAATTGATGATCAAATGTGAGTTCACCAGGCTGGAAAGCCCGCTGAATGACGCCACCATAAATACCGAGTGTTAAAAAATTCTCGGTATCAATGGCCAGGGTGTATGATCCACTTAAGCCGACATGTGTCGTACTTAGCTTTGCATCCCCCGCAGCATCATAGGAAAAGATCAATCCCCCGCTAAAATACCCATTGGGTTTGCGTGGATTGAAGAATTTTACATCTGCCGTTCCGAAAAAAGTGGTATAAGGCACAAGGGCCGATTGCCACTGTGAACGGTAGTTTCCAATGAAACGATAATCACCTGAATGTACGCCGGTAAGTGCCGGACTCAAACTAAGTGGGGAGTTGTAAAACTGAGAAAAGTGGATATCCTGGCCACGCACTGATTGAGCGAACGGTAGCAATAAGAAAAGAAGCGCAGCCTTAATAGCAACGAGCGTAGACCTTTTCAAGATATGTTCATTTTGGGTTTAATAATAAATCGGTTTTGGAATCGGGTTTCCGACACTTGGCAAATTAAGAAAAATATCCTTACAAGAGAATAGCCAACAACTTGTAAAAAGCACTTCAAAGGGCCGAATAGCCACTTTTTATGCAATTTTTTTAAAAATATTTTCCTTTTTAATAGCAATTGTGACGTTTCACCTGCTTTACGGTAACATCCAAGAGCTAAAAAATGCCACGCACTTCATTTGTATAAGAGCCAAAAAAGACAGAAATACACAAAAAAAAGACCCGTACTTAAGATTAAGTACGGGTCTTTTTTACATTCCGGATTGGATTTCACCTAAATCAGGAACGCTTATTCATTCGATGGGTATGAACCACCTGCATATTTGAGTCCATCATCTGTATTAAATACATGCCGTTTGGAAGGTCTGCCACATAGTAGCGATCCTCTCCATTCACCTGAAACTGCCGAACAGAACGACCAACCATACTATATATACCGATAGTTCGAATCCGATCCGAACGGCCGGATAATTGAATATAGTCTATTGCCGGATTGGGAAATACAGAAATACTTTCGACAGGATCTGGCCCGGAAAAAAACGCTGAAGGACCGGACTGGGCAACCACCGTCATTGATAAGGTAAAACAAGTAAAAATTAAAAGTAAGGTCTGCTTCATCAGCAATAGAATTTCAAGTCATATATTAAATCCAGAATTCCTGTAAGTTATGCCTTTATTGAATACATAGCAAAAATCCTAATAGATTTTCTATGATTCAACATATTTAATCGACAACAGTGACGTCAAATAGCTTTACAACTGTTCATTCATAAGAGTCACAAATGCCTCCAATTCCATAACACCTAAATCCCCTTCACCTTGTTTCCGTACAGCAACCTGGCCGGATTCAGCTTCCTGCTCCCCAATAATCAGCATAAAAGGCACTTTCCGAACCTCCGCATCACGGATTTTTCGGCCGATTTTTTCAGACCGATCATCCACAAAACCACGTAGATCGGCAGCTGCTAATTGTGCCAGCATATCTTCCGCATAACTATTATAGCGATCACTAATCGGCAAAATGGCAAACTGCTCGGGATTCAACCAAAGCGGGAACTTGCCGCCACAATGCTCAATCAATACCCCAATAAAGCGCTCCATCGACCCAAAAGGCGCCCGGTGGATCATCACCGGCCGGTGCATGGCATTATCCGTGCCGGTATATTCCAACTCAAAACGCTCCGGCAGGTTATAGTCCACCTGAATGGTACCTAATTGCCAACGGCGACCAAGGGCATCCTTAACCATAAAATCCAGCTTCGGACCATAAAAAGCGGCTTCACCCAATACGGTCGTTGTTTCGAGTCCGGCTTCTTTGGTAGCATCGATGATAGCCTGCTCCGCTTTATCCCAATTCTCTACACTGCCAATATATTTATCCGGGTTTTCCGGATCCCGCAAGGATATCTGAGCGGTATAATCTTCAAACCCAAGTTTTTCCAAAACCAGTTTGGTCAAATCGAGTACACCCAAAAATTCGTCTTTTACCTGCTCCTGGGTACAAAAGATATGTGCATCATCTTGCGTGAAGCCTCTTACCCGGGTAAGCCCGTGCAACTCCCCACTTTGCTCATAGCGATATACTGTTCCAAATTCTGCGATGCGTACCGGCAGCTCTTTATAAGACCGCGGACGATGACCATAAATCTCACAGTGATGCGGACAGTTCATCGGCTTGAGCAGGAACTCCTCCCCTTCTCTCGGTGTATGGATTGGCTGAAAACTGTCTTCTCCGTATTTGGCATAATGCCCGGAAGTAACATACAGCTCTTTTTTACCGATATGCGGGGTAATAACAGGCTGATATCCGCGACGGATTTGCTCTTTTTTCAGAAAGTCTTCCAGGCGGCTGCGCAGTGCGGTGCCTTTTGGAAGCCAGATCGGCAGTCCGGCTCCAACCTTCTCCGAAAACATAAAAAGCTCCAGCTCGGCACCTAATTTCCGGTGATCCCGTTTTTTGGCTTCTTCCAGTAATTCGAGATACTCAGTCAGCTCTTTTTGTTTCTGGAAAGTGATTCCATAAATCCGGGTCAATTGTTTCCGGCTCTCATCACCTCTCCAATAGGCTCCGGCAAGACTCATCAGTTTTACCGCCTTAATTTTTCCCGTATCCGGAATATGGGGTCCGCGGCAGAGATCCACAAAGTTGCCCTGCTCGTAAAAGGTGATTTCTCCGTCGTTCAGGCCATCGATCAACTCCAGCTTGTACTCGTCTCCTTTTTCTGTAAAATAAGAGATCGCATCTGCTTTGGATACTTCTTTCCGAACAAACGGATTTTTCTCCCGGGCCAGATCCAGCATTTTCTTTTCGATCTGATCAAAATCATCCGAGGAAAGCACCTGTTCGCCCATGTCAACATCGTAGTAGAACCCGTTTTCAATTGGCGGACCGATACCAAATTTTACATTTGGGTATAGTGCCTCCAACGCTTCTGCCATCAGGTGGGCCGAAGAATGCCAAAATGTATTTTTTCCTTCCGGGTCATTCCAGGTATGCAGGGCCAGCGTCGAGTCGCTTGTAATTGGTCGGGTGCTATCCCATACCACTCCGTTTACACTCGCTGATAATACATTCCGGGCAAGTCCCTCGCTGATGGACTGTGCAATTTCCATTGCAGTGACCCCGGATTCAAATTCTCTGACATTCCCGTCGGGAAAAGTTATTTTGATCATGATTCAATTCTCTTTGAGCGGGCAAAATTAAGCCATTTTCAACAAAGAACACGCTTAGAAGCAGGAAGATTCCCAAAGCGTTGATGTCTCTTGAAAAATACCATATTCCGGTAAGCAGTCGTTTTCATACAAATTGGTTTATATGAGGTATCTGTTACTCCTTTTCTTACCTGCTTTCGGCGTAAGCCAAAATACACATATAGAAGATTTCAACCTCGACGGACAACTCGACTCACTTTGGTGGGAAAGAAGTTCGGGTTCTCAATTTAGCAACACTTTTATCGGACTCTACGACCGGGCTTCCGGTATTTCTACCGAGATGTACCTGGAATCTTCCTTTGGCAGTTTTTTGGATGTCTATGGGCTTAGCGCCATTCCCGGCTATGGAGCAGAAGCCTGGATCCGGGTTTTCCAAACAGTAATTGGTAGTGCATTAAGAGGCGACCCAAGCCACTCCTTCGACTGGTTGCTCAGCGCCTATCAAAACTTCTCCGAACGTGATTCTACGGACGCATTAAGTAATATCTTTCAGGCACAACTAGTTTGGCACCCCGGATCTCCACCCCAGCCACAGATCAGCCTCCATTACCTCGATGGGGAAGCCCTGGAGCAATTCCGAAAGAGTCATTGGATCGGAGGAAACAGCAAAGGGCAGGCAGCGATGCTTATCTATTATGGCCATAATCATGGCAGCGGTGACGAGTGGTTAACACCCGATTCTTCCTTCCGGGGTGGCACGCTTTCTCATACAAAACACGGGTTGATCTGGCAAAAAGACGGGCAGTATGCCTGGATATTTGTGCATGACATCGGACTGTTTTCCGGGCCGGGTAAATTGAGGTGGAAAAGTATCCGGGAAATAAGTACCTATAAAGATGTAGTGCTTATACACCTCGAAGCTCCAGTTATGATGGATCATTCACTCCTGCTGATCCATCCGGAAAGTGGTCTTATATCAACCGTATTTATTGCTTCCAATACACCCGATTCCGGTTTCCATTATCACATTCGCGGAAAGCGCCTAATAGTTGAAACCACGGAAGAAAGCATACAATACAATCTGAATGAGTTGAGAAAGTCGCAACTCATTCCACGTTACCAAGGCGTTAAGGGACAATGAAACCCAAAAATAAAAAGCTACTTTCGAACGTACTCTAGTAAACGCCAACATGAATCGCCGTTATTTTTATTTATTATCCTTTTTGGAAGGAGGGTCGGTTATGGCTTGCGAACTGATCGGAGCCAAGATTCTCGCCCCCTACTTTGGCACCTCGCTGTATGTATGGGCTGCAGCTCTGGGCCTTACGCTGGGTGGTTTGATGTGTGGTTATTTTCTGGGGGGCCTGCTTTCCAAACGTTTTCCAGACCAGACACGGTTGTTATTTTACTTACTGATTCTCGCCGGCCTTTTTACCGCGCTGATGCCTGTTAGCAGCCAGTGGATTATGACCTATGCCATCCATCTTAACCTGCAATTAGGTGCTATACTTTCGCTTTTGATCTTCCTGGCACCGCCCCTCATTTTCATGGGTATGATCTCTCCTATGGTCATAAACCTGTTAAATCAAAAAGTAAAAGACGCCGGAAACAGCGCCGGAAACGTATATGCCATTTCCACCTTCGGGGGGATCATTATGACCTTTTTAATGGGCTTTTATGTCATTCCTAATTTTGGAATTTCCTATCCGGCCATTTTTATCGGCATCGTATTGAGTCTCTTACCTGCCATCTCGCTACTCCGTAGAAAGGAATGGAAAACACTCTTGATCGTACCGTTTTTTTTATTCGCTTTGATCAATACCAATCAGCGGATTTCCGAAGCCCATGCACCTGAATTAAAATACCATTCGGAAGGCGTTATGGGACAGATAAAAGTTATTGATCTCCCCATGGAGATAAGCGACACGGCCATGACCGGACGATGTTTGGTCATCAATAACAGCATTCAGACCGTGCAAATCCTGGAAAACCCCGAATTGGATTTTTACCCTTACACCTACTACATACCCAAATTCGCGGAAGCATTCCCGAAAGGGGGAAAAGCACTCATCCTGGGTATGGGCGGAGGCACCCTGGTCAGGCGTTTATCCAAACTTGGCTTTGACCTGGATGTGGTAGAAATTGATGGGCGATTAAAGGAGGTGGCTATCGCCCATTTCGGCCTTTCGGCGAATACCAATATCATCATTGACGATGCCCGCCATTATCTGCGCACCTGCGGACAGCAATACGATCTAATCATTTACGACACCTATATAAGTGAATCGGCACCGGAGCACATGCTAACCATTGAAGGGCTGGGTGAAGCCCGAAAATGCCTGAAACCGGAAGGAAGTTTACTGATCAACTTTTACGGCTATTTCGAAGGGCCGCGCGGAAAGGTTGTTCGATCCGTACACAAAACAATTCTGGCTGCCGGACTCTCCAGCCGTTTATTCACAACTCCCGGCGACGAAAAGGATCGAAATATCATTTTTATCGCCGGTAAACCCGGCCACCAACTAGACCAGGAAATGCTTCCGGAGGCCAGAAGCACTCCGGAAGCATTTGATCCTTTTTTCCTGGACCCCGCAAAAATCGACACCTCAGAAGCCATTATCCTGACAGATGAACGTCCGCAGCAGGGCTTGTACGCCAAAGCTTCCGGAGAATGGCGCAGGCGCTATAATCAGAATTTCACGCTACAATTCTCCAACTATCGGAGATATTGAAGGAGATGGCCTATTGCCATCTCCAGTCTATGCCTTTGGCTTGGTCTAGGCGGTCTTTCAGACCTGCTGGTCTAGGTATTTCCGAACCGGAAATACGGTCTATTTTAGTAGGCTGCGAAGCTTAGACCGCAATGCCGAAGGCGAGCT
>JAGQWR010000028.1:16232-39830 GCA_020437105.1 Saprospiraceae bacterium | reverse complement strand
CCCCGGAATTTGTACCCAATGCGGTATTCCACATTTATAATCGGACCAATAACAAGGAACACTTATTTCTGGATGACCAGGATCGATGGCATTTTTTTTATACCTACCGAAAATTTTTAATGCCCTATGTTCGAATGTATGCTTATTGTCTGTTAGACAATCATTTTCATTTTCAAATCCGCATAAAAAGAACATTGGAAATTAAAGAATCCTGTAAGATGGAATTTCCAATAAACCTTTCAAAAGCTCAGAAGTATTTTTTAGAAGACATTGATAATGAGGTCCTTGTGTCTAAATTAGTGAGTTGGCAGTTTTCGCGCTTTTTTGATTCCTACTCAAAATATTTTAACTTGAAACACAATCGGAAAGGCAACTTGTTTAACAGGCCTTTTAAGCGAAAAATGGTTGAGGATGAAAATTATTTCAGGAACCTGATTTGTTATATTCACACCAATCCGCTAAAGCACTATGGGATGGAGGATTATCAGGAATATCCCTGGAGCTCTTTTCAACCAATGCTCAACAGAGACGTTTTTATCCCGTTAGAATATGCGGAAATTGATAGCTTGTTTGGATCCGAAGCATCTTTCTTCGAAGCCCACCAAGCCTGGATAGAATTAACAAGGCCAAGTATATTTGCCTTTGAATAATCGACCTGACAGGTTGCCGACCTGTNNCAGGTCGGCAACCTGTCAGGTCCAAAAAATCGCACATGCAACCCAACCTCATATACCTCGATTATAACGCCACCACCCCCTGCGACCCCGCAGTAGTTGACTCTATGCTGCCATGGTTCTATCAAAACCCGGGCAATGCAGCCAGCAAAAGCCATCCATTCGGCTGGAAAGCCAAAGAAGCTGTTGACCAGGCAAGAAACCAACTCGCCAGCCTCCTGCAGGTAGATGATGCCGAAATTGTCTTTACCTCTGGCGCTACAGAAAGCGATAACCTCGCTCTGAAAGGCGTTTTCGAAATGTATGGCCGAAAAGGAAAACATATCATTACCGTAAAAACCGAACACAAAGCAGTCCTCGATCCGGCAGACCACATCGAAAAAAGAGGCGGTACCGTCACTTATCTGAATGTAAACAGTCAGGGACTTATTGACCTCAACGAACTCGAAAATGCAATCCGCCCAGATACAGTACTTGTCTCCGTGATGTGGGCTAATAATGAAACAGGGGTTATCCAACCTGTAAAAGAAATCGGAGCGATCTGCGACAAACATGGCGTCTTGTTTTTTAGCGATGCAACGCAGGCAGTCGGAAAAATACCCGTCCATCCCCGCGAAAGCGGTGTACACTTACTTGCTTGCTCCGCACATAAAATGTATGGCCCAAAAGGCGTCGGTGCACTCTATGTGCGTAAAAGACAACCCCGCGTAAAGGTGACCGCCCAGTTGGACGGCGGCGGACATGAAAATGATATGCGTTCCGGTACGCTTAATGTGCCGGGGATCGTCGGATTTGGAAAAGCCGCTGAATTATCCGCTACTTTAATGGATGCCGAATTTCAAAAACTGGAATCCCTTCGAAATCACCTCGAAACCCAATTGTGCGAAAAATTGGAGGAAGTCTGGGTTAATGGCCGGGAAGCTCCGCGCCTGGCTCATACCTCCAATATAACCTTCCGGGCAGCAGACGCCGAAGCCCTGATCAATACCTTTAATCAACAAATAGCCGTTTCTACCGGATCCGCCTGCTCCTCGGCATCGCTCGAACCCTCCCATGTGCTGTTGGCCATGGGTGTAGCCGAAGATAAAGCCCGATCTACACTCCGATTTAGCCTGGGAAGATTTACAACATCGACTGAAATCGAACAGGTCATTGAGGCTGTTTTAAAAGGAGTTTCTAAACTTCGTGAACTAAGTCCCCTATGGATGTTGTTTAAGGAAGGTGTGGATCTTGATTAAATCCACGTATCTTTGACCAAAGAATATATTTTATGCTTTTTGTTGCTGATTCCGCTAAACTAAAAATTCAGGAACTAATCTCCAATGAGGAGATCGGCCAGGATCATTTCATCCGGGTAGGCGTAACCAGTGGCGGCTGTTCCGGCCTGACCTATAATATGGATTTTGATACAGAATTAAAGCCCGATGATCAGGTCTTTGAAGATAACGATATTAAAATCGTAACCGATCTTCGGAGTTTTCTGTACCTCTGCAATACTACTTTGCAGTTTTCCGGCGGACTAACAGGAAAAGGATTCTACTTTGAAAATCCAAATGCTTCCCGTACCTGCGGTTGTGGTGAAAGCTTCTCCGTTTAACCTTTCAAGGCAATCTGTTTCTTTGCAAATTCTGGTCATTCAAACCGCATTTACCGGTGATGTTATTCTGGGTACTTCCCTGATCGAAAGCCTGCACCGGCAGTTTCCGGAGGCGTCTATTGACTTTTTGCTCCGAAAGGGAAATGAATCCCTGCTCACTGAGCATCCCCATATTCGCAAAACGCTTGTATGGGATAAAAAACAGCATAAATTCAAAAATCTCTTTGGCCTTATTCGACAGGTACGAAAACAGAAATATGACCTGTTGGTCAATTGCCAACGGTTTTTTACCTCCGGATTGATCGCGGCCCTATCCGGCGCCAGAGAAGTTTCCGGCTTCAAAAAAAATCCACTGTCCATTTTTTTTGATCATCGATTGCCACATGAAATCGGTACGGATTCCACCCTGCATGAAATTGATCGAAACCACCGCTTGATCGAACACTTCGTACCCGGCCCGGCTGTCAAACCCAAATTGTATCCAACAGATACGAGTTGGGCGAAGACCCGACAAACAACTCCATATATTTGTATTGCTCCAACCTCGGTCTGGCATACCAAACAATGGCCTGCCGAAAAGTGGATCGCACTCATTCACCGCCTGCCAAAAGACCTAAAGGTGTTTTTATTGGGGGCGCCCTCTGATCAGGCGGCTTGCGCCGAAATAGGAGCTGCCTGTCCTGTGCACCACGTTCAGAATATGGCCGGAAATCTCAGTTTACTGGATTCGGCAGCGCTGATGGCCGGAGCACAAATGAATTATGTAAATGATTCAGCACCTGCACACCTGGCCTCCGCTATGAATGCCCCCGTAAGTGTATTCTTTTGCTCCACCATTCCTGCTTTTGGATTTGGCCCCCTTTCGGGGAATAGCCACATCATCCAAACATCCGAAAAACTCGCTTGTCGCCCCTGTGGTTTGCATGGCCACAAAGCTTGTCCACAAGGCCACTTTAAATGTGCCGACATAGATATTGGAAGCTTAAGGAATTTCTAAGGAATGGAAAATCCATTGTACTTTTGCTAAATGAAATTTTCCCGCTGGGGTATCTGGCTGATTGATACAGCTATTGTAATCTTCGGGATTGCGCTGGCTCACCTGCTGCGGTTCAATTTCGAACCAGACAGCATTAATTATTATTTTTATCCGGAAGGAGGCTTGTTACTCCTCGGGTTGCGATTAGTAGGTTTTGCCGTTTTTAAAACCTATACCGGTATCATTTTTTATACCGGATTCGAAGATGCAAAGCGTATTTTTTATGCGCTTGTAAGTGTTTCCCTGTTGCTCGCCTGCATCCTCAATCCGATGAGTTATCTGGTTACTGAGCACTATTTTCTGCCATATTCCATACTTATCATTGAGTTTGTACTCAGCATCTTCCTGATGACGGCCTATCGGGCCTTGGTGAAAATCCTCTATCTGGAATTAAGCAACAATCGAAAAGACCAGAAAAAAGTAATTATCTACGGAGCCGGTGCTGCTGGTGTAACCGTTAAGGATGTGCTTAACCGGGATGATCGTACCAGTTTTCAAATCAGCGCTTTTGTAGATGATAATGTAAATCTGCAAAAGAAACGTTTACTCGGAATCGAAATCTTTCCGGCTGACAAATTACCCAGACTTTTCCAAACCATCCAGCCGGATATGCTGGTCTTTTCTACGCTCAATCTACCCCAAAGTCGCAAACAGGAAATTGTGGAAATGTGCCTGGAACACCAGGTCCGGGTACTCAATGTGCCACCCATGGATAAATGGATAAATGGGGAGTTAAGTTTTCGGCAAATCCGGGATATCCGGATTGAGGATTTGCTTGAGCGGGATGTGATCAAATTGGAGGCGGCATATATTGAGGAAGAATTAAAGGATAAGGTCATACTTATTACCGGAGCAGCAGGTTCTATTGGCAGTGAAATTGCACGCCAATGCAGCCGCTTTCATCCGCGAAAGCTAATATTGCTCGATCAGGCAGAATCGCCCCTGCACGAACTGGACCTCGAATTGCAGGCCCAATTTAAATTCCGAAACTTTGAGGTCGTGCTCGGTGACGTGCGCAACGAAGCACGGATGCGTAGGGTTTTTGAGGCCTTTCACCCGGATTTGGTATATCACGCCGCAGCATATAAGCATGTTCCGATGATGGAAAATAACCCTTCCGAAGGAGTGTTGACCAATGTAAAGGGTACGATGGTAACTGCTTCACTCGCACAGGAATTTGGCGTTTCAAAATTTGTGCTGGTGAGCACTGATAAAGCAGTAAATCCTACCGGAATTATGGGAGCGACCAAAAGACTGGCAGAAATTTATATTCAATCTTTAGATCGGGATCTTCGCACAAAAGGAGTAGAAAAACCCCTGTTTATTACTACCCGATTCGGAAATGTACTTGGGTCTAATGGTTCTGTGATCCCCCTGTTTAAACGCCAGATTGCAAGCGGTGGACCGGTAACGGTAACCCATCCGGAAATGACCCGCTTTTTTATGACCATACCAGAGGCCTGCCAACTGGTCATGGAAGCAAGTGCCATGGGACATGGAGGGGAAATTTTTGTTTTTGATATGGGACGATCCATTCTGATACTCGATCTGGCAAAACGCATGATCCGATTGTCGGGACTGGAAGTCGGTAAGGATATTCAAATTGTTTTTAGTGGCCTGCGTCCGGGAGAGAAATTATATGAGGAAGTGTTAAACCAGGGAGAAGAACACCTCCCCACACACCACCAGAAAATCCTGATCGCCAAGGTTCGAGAGTATCCCTTTGATCTCGCAAATCAGCGGATCAATCACCTGATCGAATTGTTTGACTCTCAGGATAACCTTCGAATCGTAAAAGCTCTAAAGGAACTCATACCCGAGTACAAGTCCAATAATTCTGAATTTGAAAAATTGGACAGTCAGTTTTATCCAGATTAATCTCCGTTAATAAGCAGCGGAGAAGCCCCAATTTGTTTGTCCTTTTGAAGGACTTCTACCAGATAAAATCCGTCAGCCAGCCCGGATATATCCACGCGCGCTCTTTTTCCCGTATAGCTTTGATGCAATACCATCCGCCCAAGGGCGTCATATACCTGAATGTCTTTTTCCTGGTCCAGGTCGCCAAGTGGTAAATCGACCCAAACGTACCCGGAAGTCGGGTTAGGAAATAAGCGCAATTCATTTTGATGTTGAAGTTCCAGCGTGCTAACATTTACAAAGGTATCAGGTATGATCGTGGAGATCTCTAAATCATCAAAGTAGAATCCGTCTGCAGTTACTCCGCCATCCGCGTAAAGCGAAAATTCGATGTAAATCGTACTACCGATAAAATCGTCCAGGCAAATGGATTCCTGTACCCAGTCGGCCTGAGTGCCATCATAAATCGGCACATCAAGGGGTTGGAAAGGCTCGACGCCGGGATTGGTATATAGCCCGCAAAGGGGAGTGCTTGTTCCGGTAATAACATCCACCGCTTCTACCAGGACATAGTCGTAATTCGATTCTGTATTCCAGATTGCCCAGAAATTCAGGTCGGCATTCTCTACTCCGGTCAGATCTATAGCAGGAGAAACCAGGCTGTTTATACTGTTATTTTGGTATGGCGCATCGGGCGAATCTGTGATAGAATTTGGAGCAGAATAATAAGTGGCTCCGGTTAAGCCCCAGCTATCATTGGCGGTCCAGGTACCGATATCTTCCCCATCCGACATAAAGACAGTCTCCAATTCTCCCCCATAAAAGGTTTTTCGAAGGGTGTCAGAGCGGATTACAGAACCATTATCTACAGAAAGTAAAAAGACTAATTCTTCGCCAAAGGTGGTCGTACCGGCAACATCAAATCCAAATGAATTACTGACACTTTCATTCATGTCCAGGGTATAACTCTGTGGGCCATCCAAAACGCTTAGGATATTATTGCTGAGCGCGGTCAGACTGACCGTTAGATCGCCGTCCATCAATCCGTAACGCCTTAGCGTGTAATCGATGCTACTACTCCAATCCGTAAAAAACAATGGACTATCATCACGGGCTAGGCCAAAATTGAGCACCAGGTGCGCAGTGGTTAAATTTTGAAGCAGGGTTGACTGGATCAGCGTCTCGATATAATCGGGGGTTGGCCAGAACCCATATGAATCCGGGCCTACTTCGGGTGTCATGGAATAGATGGCAGGTTTGGTGGTATTCTCACCATACATCCAGTCATCAGAATTGCCATTTACGGTATATCCAACGGTTTCCGACCCGATGCCTGCAAAAAAGTTGTTTTCTACTGTTAAGGCATCGGCAAACCCGTTAAATGTGATAGAATCAGCAGAGGGAGAATCCAGATAGCCCCAAGGATAAATCAGGAGGTTCCCGAAGGTGTGGTAGTTTAATGCGATTTGGAATTCATGCTGATTGCATAAAAATTGAAGGGCAGTTGTTTCCGGTTCTGAAAAAGGCTCCGGGCCGCGATAGGTGCTCGAATTAGTGTTGGGAGAAGAGCCTATGTCATCGTATCCCCATCCAAATCCGTAATTTCGGTTGAGGTCAACCCCAAAGCTTCCATCCAGATTGTCTCGCCTGTTTTTCCGCCAGAATCCACCGCCGTCCGGGTTTGTTGCCTCATTGTATAGGTAACCGTCTGGGTTTACGCAGGGTACAAAATACATCTCGGTATTGTCGATCAGGTAGGTCACCTCGGGGTCGGTACCATAACGCTCCAGAATATACCACATATAAAAGATCATTTGCGACATGCTCCCCGGTTCGCGTGCGTGGTGCAAGGCTGTGTAAAGTACTTCCGGTTCTGACTCATCAACCTGTGCATTGTCGGATATTCGGAGCCAGTAAATGGGATTGTTGTCGTGGGTGAAAATATCGCCGATCTGTGCTCTGGGAGAGATGAGATCCGGATAGGCTACTGCCATGGAATCCAATTCGTCCAGCATTTCCTGGTATGTGAAAAATCCGGCAAAACTACCCGGTGCCCAGTTTTCCGGGATGTCATAATGGTATAAATCTTCGGTGCCGCCACAATTTAAATTTCGTGTTTCCAACTGGCCGGAGGCCAGTTGCTCCTGGTACCAGTTTGTCACATCTGCAATCTGTATGTCATACGTGAATCCGGCATTCGCGATAAGCTGAATCTCTGACTCTGAGAAATCGTTGATCAGGTGCTTTTGGGGAGCATAATTTCCATGGTCGGCTTCTACGCCCAGTGCTGCCAGATCTTCAATGGTATGTGTTTGGTCGAGGTGGATAAATACCCTCGACTGTAATTCCTGCTGCTGGGCTTGAAGCGAAAATGTAAGCAGGAAAAATAAAAGCAGATGTACCTGGCGCATAATTGGGAAT
Source organism: Saprospiraceae bacterium (assembly GCA_020437105.1). GTDB lineage: Bacteria > Bacteroidota > Bacteroidia > Chitinophagales > Saprospiraceae > JAAEZH01. Next base: position 32,245 of record JAGQWR010000028.1, on the reverse strand, counting down.
TGTTTTCTGCAAATTATCGAATACGACCTGGAAATAGCGAAAATGCCAAAGTATATTTTGCATTCTGATTGGCACGCAGGTGATTTCTACCGGAAAATCTGATTGAGTCGTTACGAAAGAAGCTATTTTAGTAACTTGCGGGAATCCTGAAATAACAGTTATGATCCAATGCCAAACCCGTGATTATGAGAATTAAAGCCTTACCCGCTATCCTGTTTGTTTTCCTGTGCCTGACAAATTCCATGCATGCAGCTATGCCGCTCCCCTTACCTAATGGCGCAGATGCACCAAACTTCACTCTGACAGATCTGGACGGAGTTACCCACACACTATATGATTACCTCGATGCCGGGAAAACGGTCATGATCGATTTTTCGGCAACCTGGTGCGGACCCTGCTGGAATTATCATAATACCCATATTCTGGCAGATTTGTATAATGACTATGGGCCCAATGGTACAGATGAAGTGATGGTCTTTTTTATTGAAGCAGATGCCAGTACGCCGGTTTCCTCCCTGTATGGCGGGGCTGGATCTATGGGAAACTGGGTAGCAGGTACACCTTATCCAATAATGGATGATACTGGCGGGGTGGTATCTAACAGTTTTCAGATTACGTATTATCCAACCTTATATGCTATTTGCCCCAATCGTAAGACTTATGTTGTCGGACAGGTGCCTCTGACCGGATGGGTAAACTGGATCAATAGCTGTAGCCTGGATGCTACAGCACTTGTTGAAGATGCTAGTTGTTATGGCCTCAATGATGGCTCGGTAAATCAAAGTACTTCCGGAGGTATCGGGAATCTGACTTACCAATGGAGTAATGGTGCCTATACCCAGGATGTTTCAAATTTAGCACCCGGCACCTATACTTGTACAATAACAGAAGGACAAGGCCACAAAATTCAAGCCGGACCCTACACGATTGTTAGTCCGCCTCAGCTGGTTATTGCTTCCTCAACAGTGGCCAATGCCGGCTGTTTTGGTGAAGCAACGGGTTCTATCAATGTACAGGCAGGAGGCGGCAGCCCCGGTTACTCTTATCTCTGGAATAATGGTGCACCAGGAGCCACCTTGGCGAATGTACCAGCAGGAAATTATTCGGTTTTGATAACAGATAATAATGGCTGCACAAAAGTGACACCCTTTGTGGTTCAGCAGCCATCTCCATTGGTCAGCTCAGCCATCGTCAATAATGAAAATTGCGGCGGAGCAGATGGAACCATCATTTTACAGCCGCAGGGCGGCACCTACCCTTACACCTACGATTTTGGTAATGGGCCGACTGGTTCTCCCATAGCAAACAACCTGGAAGCCGGAACTTATCCGGTATCAATAGAAGATATTAATGGCTGTAGTTTTAACCTAAACGTCATAGTCAGCGAGGATCCACCACCGTATGCTGATGCCGGTCCGGATGCACAGGTAGATTGCCTGAACACGGAAGTTAGTCTGGATGGTACGGCTTCGGATGCAGGAACTGGCATTACGTATCAATGGACGACCTCAAACGGATTGATCCTTTCTGGCGCTAATACCACCCAGCCAATAGTAGGGGCGCCAGGTACCTACGAGCTTCAGGTGATCGATCAAATTGCTGGTTGTGTTGGTACTTCCACTGTCGTTGTAAGCGAAAATATGGTATTACCTGTTTCTGATGCCGGTACAAATGGTCTGATCGATTGCAACCAAATGACCGTAAACCTGGATGGATCTGGTTCCAGTCAGGGTAGCAACTATGCTTACCAATGGCAGACAAATGATGGTAATATTATTTCCGGTGCCGATGAATTAATAGCGACAGCAGATGCCGTCGGCACCTATGTGCTGGAAGTTACCAATTTAACTAATGGTTGCAGTTCCAGCTCAACCGTAGTCATAAATGAGAATCAAAATGAACCAGTTGCTGATGCAGGCCCTTCCGGGGAAATTAACTGTGTAGTTAGTACGCTTACGCTGGATGGAAGTGCTTCCGAAAGCGGTGCAAATATTTCCTACTTCTGGTCAACGGCTAATGGAAATATTGTTTCTGGTGCAGATTCCCCGACTCCGCTCGTAGATGCAGCAGGACTATACCAAATTGAAGTACTGGATATTCTTACCGGTTGCTCAGCTACAGCGGAAGTCCAGGTGGATGAAAATATGTTGGCGCCTGTTGCCGCTGTGGTACCGGAGGGTATTTTAAATTGCAACAATCCGGATCTGGATCTGGACGCTACCGCTTCTGAAAGCGGTGCAAATATTGCCTACTCCTGGTCCACGTCCAATGGAAATATTGTTTCCGGAGGCAACTCCGCTACACCAACGGTGGATGCTCCCGGTATCTATGTGCTGGAGGTGTTAAATACCCAAAATGGCTGTTTGTCAACGGCAGAGGTGGTAGTATCTGAAATCCTGCCCATCGAAGCCGAAATTCAAACCCAAACAGATCTGCTTTGCTTTGGCGAAAGCACCGGGTCGGCCACCGTAATAGCCGATCTGGGTACCTTGCCCTATACCTATTCCTGGTCCAGCGGCGGTGATGAAGCCACCGAAACAAATCTGGCAGCAGGTGTATATTCAGTTAGCGTAAGCGACGGAGATAATTGTATGGCAATCGTAGAAGTGGAAATTAGCGGTCCGCAACAGTTGTTGTCAAATGCCGTCGCTACAAATGAAAGCTATTCAGATGCAAATGACGGCACTGCTTCGGCTAGTCCGACAGGCGGCACAGGCCCTTATACCTACTCGTGGAGCAATGGGGAATCCAGCGCTTCCATCACCGGATTAGAGCCTGGTAATTATACCGTGGTGGTGACAGATGCAAATGGCTGTACACGTACCCAAATGGTAGCTGTTGGCGAGTTTAGCTGTACCATTTCGGCGCAAGCCATCGAAAATCCGGTCAGCTGTTTTGGTGGATCAGACGGTGTCGCTCAGCTTGATCTCAGCAATGCCGCAGACCCGATTCAAATACTGTGGTCAACGGGTGGCACAGAAGCTATTGAAACCGGACTCGCAGCCGGTACCTATACCGTTGAAGTACTGGACGGAAATAATTGTCCGACAACTACCAGCGTTACCATTACAGAACCTTCTTCTGTTTTACTCGAAGTACAAAACAGCCAGGACGTCAGTTGTTTTGGTGCCTCAGATGGCAGCGCTACAGTTTCCGGATCAGGTGGAGTAGGAGACTATGTCTTTGTTTGGCCAGGAGGTAATACCGATCCAGCCCAGGATAATTTAGCTGCCGGTACGTACCTGGTAAGTGTAACCGATGCAAACGGTTGTGAAACTGAATTACCTGTAATGATCGACCAACCGGATGCCCTCCAAGCAACAGCGCAGCTATCCGGAGAATCCAGTAATGGCAGCAACGATGCTGTTATTGAGTTAATGCCAACCGGTGGCACGGCGCCCTATATGGTAGTCTGGAATACCGGTGCATCCGGCACCACGATCAGCGATCTGGCACCAGGCACCTATTCGGTTGAAATTATGGATGCTCAAGGCTGTAGCTATGCCGAAAGCTATACAATAGACCCATTTGATTGCGGATTTATACAAGTAAGTTCGCTGTCGGAAGGGACTTCCTGTTTTGACGGAAATGATGGCGTGGCAATGGTCGATATTTCCGGCGGCACAGGACCATTTTCCTACCAGTGGTTTGATGGCAGTACTGGTTCCAGCGTAAGTGATTTGCCTGCCGGCGAATATACGGTCAGCATCCTGGACGCAAATAATTGTCCGGTGGAGGGTACTGTTTTAATCGAACAACCCGAAGCCCTGGAGTTACAGGTGACTGATCAGACCGACATTGAATGTCCCGGACAGGTTTCCGGTTCTGCCGTGGTAGCGGGCTCAGGCGGAACACCCGGATACCAGTACCTCTGGTCTAATAGTCAGACCGGGCCCATGGCTGTCAATCTTCCTCCCGGGATGATCCAGGTAAAAGTAACGGATGCGAATGGCTGTGAGGAGATTATTTCGGTAGAGATTGTCGAGGGTACAGATGATACCCCGCCAACCGTTTTAGCACTCGATATGATAACGATTAACCTCAACAATTCCGGCCTGGCTACCCTTACATCAGCCATGGTTGATTTGGGATCCTTCGATAATTGTGGCACACCGAATCTGTCGCTGAACAATACGGTGTTTGGTTGTAGTGAACTTGGAGTGCAGGAAATCCTATATACAGCTGTGGATAATTCCGGCAACAGCACTACGACGACCATTCTGGTGGAAGTGGTAGATGCTATCTTGCCATCGATTACCTGTCCACAAAATATCGTAAGCAGCTTCTGTAACGAGCCGATCTTTTTCGAACCTTTCGCGACAGATAATTGCGACGTTGATGTCAATTTAGTGGCTGGTATGCCGAGTGGTTCGGTGTTCCCCCAAGGAATGACAGAAATGATTTTTGAGGCAGTGGATCCATCCGGTAATAGTAAAAGCTGTTCGTTTACGGTGACCATTGAGAACACCCTGACGGCAGCTGTAGAAACAACAGGTACCTGCCAGGGTGCGCAGGAGGGTACAGCATTCGCGGAAGCGTCTGGCGGATTGCCTGGTTATACCTACACCTGGGATACAGGAGATACGGGACCATCCCTTTCGGGTTTGCCTGTCGGCGAATATGAATTGCTGGTTACCGATGCTGCCGGTTGTGTAAGCACCCTGACCGCAACTGTGCCGGAATTTCAATTACCCGAATATACAGTGGTGGAGGTACAGCAGGAGGAAAATAGCAACGGTAATGGCGCCATTGACGTAAGCGTATCGGCTGGCACAGCCCCCTATCTTTTTCTCTGGACAGACGGGGAAGGAAATCCGGTTGGAGACAATGAAGACCTGACAGGCCTTTCCTCCGGCATTTACTTCCTGGAGATTACAGATGCCAATGGTTGTAGTGTGCTTTCCGAGCCATTCATTATTGAGAATCAGGTTGGCACATCGTGGCTATTAAGCAATAACAGCATGAACCTGTTTCCGAATCCGGCCAAGGATGAATTTGAGGTTAAACTGGTACTCCCGGAAGCACGTGATGCCCAGCTTCAGCTCTTTGATCTGACTGGCCGGATGATCCGACTGGAAGATTCCAAAACGGCAGGTCAACATCATTGGCGCATTGGCGTAGAGGATTTGCCAAGTGGTATTTATCTGGTGCGTATCCAGGTGGAAGGGCAATCGATTAGTAAGAAGTTGATTGTTGAATAGGGTGGGCTTCGCCCGGTCTAGGGCCTTTGGCCTGGTCTAGCTTGCCTGTCGGCTTTGCGGTCTGAGGGCTTCGCCCGGTCTAGGGTCGAAGCGGTCTTACGACCTTTTTGGTCTATTTATTTCCTGACGGAAATTTAGTCTATTATTGGGGTGCGGGCTGCGCCCGGTCTAGGGTCTAAGGTCGAGGGTCTAGGGTCTAGGGTCTAAGGTCAAGAGTTCACGTTTCAAACGCTTCAAACCTTCGCGAAGCGAACCTAATCTAATTTAAGGACTTCCAGGAATGCTTTTTGAGGTACCTCTACATTGCCGATCTGGCGCATCTTTTTCTTACCCTTTTTCTGCTTTTCGAGCAGTTTACGCTTCCGTGAAATATCACCACCATAACATTTGGCGGTAACATCTTTGCGGAGGGCAGAGATGGTTTCGCGGGCGATGATTTTGGCACCAATAGTTGCTTGGATAGCAATTAGGAATTGTTGGCGTGGCAGCAATTCTTTGAGGCGCTTACAAATCTTGCGCCCGAATGCATCGGCTTTATCCCTGTGTACCAGGGCAGACAGGGCATCTACGGGATCGCTATTCAGTTTGATGTCGAGTTTTACGAGATCAGAAGCCCGGTAGTCGATGGGCGTATAATCAAAAGAGGCGTAGCCGCGGGAAATGGACTTTAATCGATCATAGAAATCAAAAACGATTTCGGCGAGTGGCATTTCAAAAACGAGTTCTACCCGGTCAGTAGTCAGGTAGGACTGATTTTTTAGTTCACCCCGCTTTTCCATAGCGAGGGTCATGATGGCTCCGATATATTCTGGTTTGCTGATGATCTGTGCCCGGATATAGGGTTCTTCCACCCGGTCAACCATAGTTGGATCGGGGAGGTCGGAAGGGGTGTTTACCAGCAATTCCTCCTGCTTCTTAGTGTAAGCAAAATAGGATACATTGGGGATGGTGGTAATGACATCCATATCAAACTCCCGGGAAAGGCGTTCCTGCACAATCTCGAGGTGAAGCATACCCAGGAAACCACAACGGAATCCAAAACCAAGTGCAACAGACGTTTCCGGTTCGAAAACCAACGAAGCATCGTTTAGTTGCAGTTTTTCCAGACTGTCGCGGAGGTCTTCAAAATCATCATTATCGATGGGGAAGATTCCGGCAAATACCATGGGTTTTACGTCCTCAAAACCATGGATTGGTTGACCGGGATTACTTTTGAGGGTGACGGTATCACCAACTTTTACCTCTTTAGAGTTTTTGATTCCTGTAATCAGGTAGCCCACATTACCGGCTTGCAATTCTTTTTGAGGCAGCAGATCCATTTTCAATACACCTACCTCAACAGCTTCATATTCCATCTCCGTATTAATAAAGCGCACCATGTCGCCTTTTTTAACGGTACCATTCATGATTCTGAAATAGGCAATTACACCACGGTAGGAGTTAAAAACGGAATCGAATATCAAGGCCTGAAGAGGTGCATTTATGTCACCTTTTGGTGCTGGAACACGATCGACAATAGCATTCATTAAATCCTGAACACCGATGCCGGTTTTTCCACTGGCCAGAATAATATCTTCTTTCGAACAGCCTATCAAATCGATTACCTGATCGGAAACTTCTTCGATCATGGCACTTTCCATGTCGATTTTATTCAGCACAGGGATGATCTCCAAATCGTGTTCGATGGCCAGGTATAGATTGCTAATTGTTTGAGCCTGAATACCCTGTGAAGCATCTACCAGAAGTAGGGCGCCCTCACAGGCAGCGATCGACCGGGATACCTCGTAGGAAAAATCCACGTGACCCGGAGTGTCGATCATATTGAAGGTATATTGTTCGCCGTCCGTATGGGTATAGAGCATCTGGATCGCATGGCTTTTAATCGTAATGCCTCGTTCCCGTTCTATATCCATATTGTCCAAAGCCTGCGCTTGCATATCGCGGGCGGAGATCGTTTTTGTGAACTCCAGCAGGCGATCAGAGAGCGTACTCTTTCCGTGATCAATGTGTGCGATAACGCAGAAGTTTCTAATTCTTTTCATAAGCTGCAAATATACAGCAATTAACACGTAGAAACATCTAAGGTTTCACAGGTTTTCCTTAAAATATTCTGCCGCGTTAATGTGTTACTATTTAAGCAGTTTACAAGCTGTGCCAATATTTCCGGCCAAACACCTTTGTGATGAAATCAACACTGATAATTTTTGGGTTACTATACTCTATGTTTGCTTATTCACAGGCACCTGAGACAAACCTGCCCTTTGATTCACTTTGGATATGGGAAGAGGCTTCGGTTTATTTTGAATTCGGCGAAAGCCAACTCAGCACAGAATCGACAAGCATACTTGCTGACTTGCAGAAGCAGTTTGCGCATCGTCCTGAGGTAAACTACCTCATTCAGGCACATACCGATGCTATTGGGTCGGATGCGGCAAATATACGCCTGTCGGTTGATCGGGCACAGGAGGTAGCAGCCTGGCTCCGGGCACAAGGGATAGACTCCACCCATATCCGTATAGAAAGTTTCGGGGAGTCCCGGCCGCAGGCAAGTAATGATACCGAAACCGGCAGGCAGTATAATCGCAGAGCAAGTATCCGCGTCCAGGAACTGCGATCTATGTTCTGGATGGAAGGAAAGGTCGTTGATCTGGGTACCGGGGTGGGCCTGCCTGCTGAGGTGCTCATCCGTTCACGCGAAAAATTAGATTCTACCACGACCAATGATATGGGGGTCTTTCGGATTCCGGTACCAAATAATACGGTGATCGGAATTGAAGCCTATGCGCCGGGTTATTTTTTTGGGAATGAGATGCTCAAAACAGATCATCGAAAACCATTGGATTTTCAGATAAAATTGCCAAGAGTGAAAGTAGGGGAGGTGATCCCTTTGCACCACTTTTATTTTGTAGGAGACCAGGATATTTTGCTTCCCCGATCTGAACCCGAGTTATATCGTCTGTTACGATTTATGCAAATTAACCCGGATTTGCCTATCGAAATAGCCGGTCACATAAACCTGCCAGATCAGGAGCCGGTCGGTTTATCGACCTGGAATTATCTGCTTTCGGTACGGCGGGCAAAACGGATTTACAATTACCTGGTCGCACAGGGCATCCACCCGGATCGGCTTTCTTATATTGGTTTTGGAAACTGGAACATGCGTTTCCCAAATGCGAGTACGGAGCAGCAACAAGAGATGAATCGACGAGTGGAAATCCGGGTGCCGGTTAAAGGAGAAATACTGAGTAGCCAGGATACGCTTATGCCGGATGCCGATTTTCTGAAGCGGCGCTTGCAAGAATGGAAAGATTAGTTGAAAGTTGAGGGTTTAGAGTTGAGAAGCTCTTTATCCGTTATAACGGTTTTAGCGAATAAAACGTTTTTAAGCGTTTTAGAGATTTCGCTATCAAATAAGTTAGGCGTATTTTTGACCTTAGCGTACGTTGGCAATTCAAAAAACTCAAAAATCTATATGAAACTCATTAAAATTCTTTTCCTGTTTTCGCTGACATTTATCCTGGCCTGTGGATCAGATACTCCTGATGGCTGGAATGAAATGAGCCTGTTACAGTATGGTCTCCCGATAACGTTAATTGCTCCCGACAGCGCGGATGTCAAGACGATGGATCTGGGACTGATGAAAGATGTTTCCGTGAAAAAAGGAGATGATTTTTATGTTCAGATTACCATGTCTGAGGCTACTTCCATTGATGTGTCGGCACTGGTGGCAGACCAATTGGACGCCGAAAAAGGCCGCCGTAATTTCCTGCGTATTGTACAGGAAGATCCGGCTGGATTTATTGTAGAGCGTAGCATTGATTCTACCCGAAACACCTTTGATTTTCGCTATGTTTCGGTAAAAGGGGAGCACCAATTTCTGTTTCAAACAGGACTGTCCGGCTTTTATTCCCTGGAAGAAGTTGAGCGCATGTACAAATCGGTGCAACAGTAAAACGGGCAGGCCGGAAATGAAAAAAGCCTTTCTCCGAAACGGGAAAGGCTTTTTTTGTTAGTTTGATCGGTTACTTGGCTTCTTGTAAGATTTCGTAGCGAAACAAAATCACAAGCAATGTCAGGATTGATAAAATAATCATGGGATTATAGGTTTAAAAAGTTTAGCGAGCTATCTAATTGGGGAAATAGATAACTCTGGGATATGTTCAGGGTGCAAATTACAGACTTCCCATACGCAAGTCAAGTATTGTGGAAAAAAAGGGCTGTATTGTTGGCGACATATCGACATTTGGTGGCCGCGCAAAAAAAAAGGCTATCCAATTACAGGTGTTGATACCAATAATCGGATAGCCAGATTAAAACTCGGGTTATCTATTTATTAATTAAAACGAGGAAGCGCCCTCATTTGCTTCGTTGTAGCGTTTTGTTACCTCCGCCCAATTGATCACATTGAAAAATGCAGATACATAATCCGGGCGACGGTTCTGATAGTTTAGGTAATACGCATGTTCCCATACATCCAAACCAAGGATAGGTGTACCTTCTTCCGGTACCACATCCATAAGCGGGTTATCCTGATTGGCCGTAGAACAAATAAAGAGTTTGTCCTTTTTGTCAACACAAAGCCAGGCCCAACCAGAACCAAAGCGCGTGCCCGCAGCGGTGGCAAATTGAGTTTTAAAATTGTCAAAAGACCCAAAGTCGCGCACGATAGCCTTGTGGATATTCATCCGATCGGAAGGTTCTCCGCCTCCATCAGGTGACATGATCTCCCAAAAAAGTGAGTGGTTGTAATATCCACCACCGTTATTCCGAACAGCTCCGCTGTGTTTGGATACATTCGCTAAAATATCTTCAATACGCTTTCCTTCCAGTTCGGTTCCTTGAATAGCAGCATTCAGATTGTTGGTATAACCCGCATGGTGCTTATCGTGGTGAATCTCCATCGTACGTGCGTCAATATGTGGCTCGAGCGCATCGAATGAATAAGGAAGGTCAGGAAGTGTAAAAGCCATAATTTATAGTTGTTTTTTGGCTTGCCCAGTCAGACAAACCAGTTAAAAATACACAGAAAATTTCGGAAGGAGCCCTCCGGGTTTTCTCAGTAAGCGAAGATACGACTCTATCCTAAATTCAGGCAGTGTTTCCTATATTTCAAACAAGCTTATTTAGAATAAGTTTAATTGCTTTTCTTCTTTTCTGTAGGGAAATATTCCCTGAAAAAAGCCGTAATTTTGCGGCCGGAAGAGCTTTTATTCTACTAATTCATTAGTTTCTAGTATATGGAATACCGCAAAGAAAAAGATAGTATCGGATACATCGACGTACCAGCTGATAAATACTGGGGTGCCCAAACACAGCGCTCCTTTGAGAATTTTAAAATCGGTGGACATCTTATGCCCACGGAAGTGATTCAGGGTTTTGCCATTTTGAAAAAAGCTGCAGCCCTTACAAACCGGGATCTGGGCGTACTCAGCGCTGAAAAAGCAGACCTGATTTGTTTGGTTTGTGACGAGATCCTGGAAGGAAAACTCGACGACCAGTTTCCGTTGGTCGTGTGGCAGACCGGCTCAGGTACGCAATCGAATATGAATGTAAATGAAGTGGTCGCGCATCGGGCACATGTGATCAACGGCGGTAATCTGGATGATGCAGAAAAAGTGCTCCATCCAAATGATGATGTGAATAAATCGCAATCCTCCAATGATACCTTTCCAACGGCTATGCACATTGCAGCCTATAAGTTGCTGATGGAATCTACCATTCCGGGAATTGAGCAACTCCGCGATACCCTGAAGGAAAAATCCAAAGCCTATATGGATGTGGTGAAAATTGGCCGCACCCACTTCATGGATGCTACACCTGTTACCCTGGGCCAGGAATTATCCGGTTATGTTTCTCAACTCGATCATGGCTTACGGGCCATCCGATTCAGTTTGCATCACCTGGCTGAGATGGCTTTAGGAGGTACAGCCGTTGGAACGGGCTTAAATACGCCGGCTGGTTATGATGTAAAAGTCGCAGACCATATCGCAGATATTACCGGTTACCCCTTTATCACGGCAGAAAACAAGTTTGAATCGCTCGCTGCACACGATGCCATCGTAGAGGCGCATGGCGCACTGAAAACTGTTGCGGTCTCACTGATGAAAATCGGAAATGATATTCGCATGCTCGCCTCCGGCCCAAGAAGCGGAATTGGCGAGATTATCATTCCGGCAAATGAACCCGGTTCTTCCATCATGCCCGGAAAAGTAAATCCGACCCAATCGGAAGCACTGACTATGGCTATGGCCCAGGTGGTGGGAAATGATGTGGCCATTAACATCGGAGGCATGAACGGCCAATTCGAACTCAACGTGTTCAAACCAGTGATGATTTTTAACTTCCTGACTTCCGCGCACCTGATCGGAGATGCCTGTCGCAGCTTTGATGTCAATTGTGCACAGGGAATTGAGCCAAACTATAACCGGATAACCGAACACCTCAATAATTCCTTAATGCTGGTTACCGCTTTGAATACCAAAATTGGCTATGATAAAGCAGCAACTATTGCCAAAAAGGCTTACGCCGAAGATAAAACCCTGAAAGCCGCAGCCGTAGAACTCGGATATCTCACCGAAGCTGAATTTGACAGCTGGGTGCGTCCGGAGGAAATGATTTAATAGCGGAGTTCTTAATTCTTAGTTCTTAGTTTTTGATTAAAAATTAAAAACTAAGAATTAAAAATTCCTAAGTCTTAACTTTGGCCACCCAATTTCAAGAATTCTTTTGCCTTACACCAATTAAAACATATGAAGAAGACAGCAGTTTTTGATCAATTCAGCAAGCGTCATTTGGGTCCGTCGGAAGAGCAGATAACAGAGATGCTCCAGACTATAGGTGTAAAAAGCCTGGATCAGTTGATCGATGAGACCGTACCAGCTCCCATCCGTATGCACAAGGCGCTCGATCTCCCGGAAGCCTGGACCGAATACGAGTACCTTCGGGAGCTGAAGGAAATTGCTCAAATGAACAAGTTGTTTAAGTCCTATATCGGAATGGGTTTTTATCCAACCATCACTCCATCCCCGATCCTTCGGAATATTTTCCAGAATCCGGGTTGGTACACCCAATATACCCCGTATCAGGCAGAGATCTCCCAGGGACGACTGGAAGCGCTGTTGAATTTCCAGACAGTAGTAAGCGACCTGACTGGCTTGCCCATCGCAAACGCTTCCTTGCTGGATGAAGGTACAGCTGCTGCCGAGGCAATGACGATGTTCTTCGGACTCAAAAACAAGAAGGATAAAAACCATTCTATGAATGAGTTTTTTGTCGATCAGGAGGTACTGCCTACTACAATCGATATCCTGATTACCCGTGCGGAGCCACTTGGTATAAATGTAGTGGTAGGTGATGTGGATGGCTATCAATTTAATGATAAAACCTTTGGGGTGCTGCTTCAGTATCCTGGCAAATCGGGCCGGGTGGTCGATTACCGGGCTTTCGCCGAAAAGGCAAATGCAGAAGAAATTTACCTGACGGTAGCGGCCGATATAATGAGTTTGGCAGTTCTTAAAGCGCCAGGGCATTGGGGCGCTGATGCAGTTGTTGGAAATACCCAGCGCTTTGGTGTGCCTATGGGCTTTGGCGGACCGCATGCTGCCTATTTTGCCACGAAAGATGAGTTCAAACGCCAGATTCCGGGACGGATTATCGGTGTTTCTGTGGATGTTCATGAAAAACGTGCCCTCCGTATGGCGCTTCAAACACGGGAGCAGCACATCCGCCGGGAGAAAGCGACTTCAAATATTTGTACAGCACAGGCTTTGTTGGCTATCATGGCCAGTATGTATGCCGTTTACCACGGACCAAAAGGAATCCGGGCAATTGCTGAGCGCATTCACGCCAATACCGTCATCCTCGAATCGAATCTGAAAAGTATCGGGTATGTGCTCAGCAATGACCACTATTTTGATACCCTGCAAGTGCAGGCAGATGCCGAGCTTTCAGAGCGTATTCAGCACCTGGCTGTAGCCAATGAGATGAACTTCTTTTATGGCGACGGATTTGTGCAGGTAAGTTTGGATGAAACCTGTTTTGAAGAAGATATTGATCTGCTCATCAGTGTATTTAACGAGGCCAAACAGGCTTCGCACACAGCAGATCTAACAGAAATAGCTGCCAACCGTTTTCCGGAAGCGCTGCAACGGGACGTGGATTATTTGGAGCATGAAGTGTTTAACACCTATCATACGGAGACCAAATTGATGCGCTATATCAAGCGATTGGAGAATCGGGATCTTTCCCTGATGCACTCCATGATTCCGCTTGGAAGTTGCACCATGAAGCTCAATGCTGCCAGCGAATTGTTTCCGGTAAGCTGGCCGGAGTTTGCCAATATGCACCCTTTTGCACCCGCTGATCAGACAGCCGGGTATCAGGAGATTTTCCAGGATTTAGAAAACTACCTGGCTGAAATTACCGGCTTTACGGCTTGTTCGCTTCAGCCTAATTCAGGCGCTCAAGGCGAATATGCGGGCTTGCTCACCATTCGTGCTTATCACCTGGCCAATGGAGATACCCACCGCGATATTGCTCTGATTCCTTCTTCGGCTCATGGTACCAATCCGGCGAGTGCCGTTATGGCTGGCATGAAGGTGGTGGTTGTGGCCTGCGATGACATGGGTAATATTGACACTGATGATCTGCGTGCCAAAGCAGAAGCACACAGCGATAATCTGGCTGCCTTGATGGTCACTTACCCATCTACACACGGGGTATTTGAAACAGGTATCCGGGATATTTGTGCCCTTATCCACGAGCATGGTGGCAAAGTATATATGGATGGTGCCAACATGAATGCCCAGGTCGGCCTGACAAGTCCCGGCCTGATCGGTGCAGATGTTTGTCACCTCAACCTGCATAAAACCTTTGCAATTCCGCATGGCGGTGGCGGCCCTGGCATGGGACCAATCTGCGTAAATGACAGCCTGGCTCCATTCCTTCCAAAACACGTTTTAGTAGAGACCGGAGGTGACCAGGGTATTCGTGCCGTTTCGGCTGCATCGCACGGAAGTGCCAGTATCCTTTTAATCTCTTATGGGTATATCCGGATGTTGGGCGCACAGGGTGTTACCGACGCAACCAAAATTGCGATCCTGAATTCAAATTATATTAAAGCCCGTCTGGAAGGTAAGTACGAGGTTTTATATACCGGTGAAAAAGACCGCACCGCACACGAGCTGATCCTGGATCTTCGTCCGTTTAAAAGCCTGGTAAGCGCAGAAGATGTAGCCAAACGCCTCATCGACTATGGCTTCCATGCTCCAACACTATCATTCCCGGTAGCCGGCACGATCATGATCGAACCTACCGAAAGTGAGAGTTTAGAAGAATTGGATCGCTTCTGCGAAGCGATGCTCATGATCCGCAAGGAGATTGATGAAATTGCTTCCGGTGCAGCAGATGTAGAATCGAATGTACTTTCGAATGCGCCACATCCGGTACATATTGCGACTTCTGATGCCTGGCCCTATTCTTACTCCCGCGAAAAAGCGGTATTCCCATTACCTTATCTGCATGATGGTTTCAAATTCTGGCCATTTGTAGGACGAGTAAATAACGCCGCCGGCGACCGGAACCTGATTTGTATCTGTCCACCGATTGAGAGTTATTCGATGGGGTAGAGGTAGTTTGAGTTTGCCCCGATAGCTATCGGGGGAGTTTGAGTTTGAGTTTGAGTGTGTCTGTAACGTGTCAAACGATTTAAACGAATCTAACGTGAGCAAAGCGAAGAACCCAACCATCGTAATTACCGGTGCCGCCGGATTCATAGGGAGCTGTCTGGTGGCAGGCCTCAATGAATCCGGCTATCGGAATTTGATTCTTGTTGATGATTTTAGTCGGGTGGATAAAGATCCAAATCTGGCAGAAAAAGACTTTGTGACCAAGATCGATCGGGAAGCGTTTAACGATTGGTTTGAGGTTTATTCGGACGAGGTAGATTTTGTTTTCCACCTGGGGGCTCGCACGGATACTACGGAGCAGGATAAGGCAATTTTTGACCATCTGAATCTGGCCTTCTCCAAACGGGTTTGGGAAACCTGTTCGAAAGCGGAGATCCCCTTAGTTTATGCCTCCAGCGCGGCTACTTATGGGGGAGGGGAGTTTGGGTATTCTGATCAGATGGAAAATTTTGAAGCCTTGAAACCGCTCAATCCCTACGGTCAATCCAAACAGGATTTTGATGTTTGGGCCTTAGCGCAGGAACGTACCCCACCACAATGGGCCGGATTGAAGTTTTTCAATGTTTATGGTCCGAATGAATACCACAAAGGCCGCATGGCATCGGTGATTCTGCACACTCATCGGCAAATAGCCAAAACGGGGGCCATGAAGCTATTCCGTTCCCACCGGGCAGATTATGCAGACGGGCATCAGCAACGCGATTTTGTTTACGTGAAAGATGTGGTTTCTGTCCTGCTGTTTTTGATGGAGCAGGGCGCGCCAAACGGTTTGTATAACCTCGGCACCGGGAAAGCCCGTACTTTTTTAGATCTGGCCTCTACCACCTTCCACGCACTTGGACTGGAGCCAACGATTTCCTTTGTCGATACCCCCGCAGATATCCGCGATACCTACCAATATTTTACCGAAGCGGATATGCAAAAGTTGATTGCTGCCGGATATTCTAAACCCTTCCATAGCCTGGAGGCCGGGATTAGCGATTATGTAAAAGGGTATTTAGTGGATGATTTGTATTGGTAGGAGGGCACTGAAACAGTTTGAGTTTGCCCCGATAGCTATCGGGGGAGTGTGAGTTTGGGTTTTCTCGCAGAGAAGCAGAGCGTTCTCCACAATCAGCGCAGCTGA
>JAGQWR010000028.1:0-16067 GCA_020437105.1 Saprospiraceae bacterium | reverse complement strand
CGTGACGCGCAGCGGAACATTCCACAAAATAGCTTGAGTTTGGCAATCCCCAGACCTTCGACCAGCTTGAAAAAATAGATACCACTGCTACAAAGCTATTGCCCATTTTCCGGTCGGGTGACCCAATTCAGATCTGCGTAGTAGATCAGGTGCCAATCTCCATCTGCGAGTTTGGCGAAGCGCCGGGTCATGGTGGCACCGGATATTTTATGGGAAATACGTTCCTGAATCATGTTTGGTCCGAAGGGTTTGATCTCCCGTTCGAATTCACTCAGCTCAAAATCGAAGGGTTTGTGTACTACCCAGTCTTCTTTTTGCCAAAAGAAATCATCTCGTGCGTAGGTAGCACTATCCACCTCACGGGGTAGCCCTTTTAAGGGGAAAATGATATGTGCTTTTTGATAAACTGTATCGGCATGAAACCGTTGGTAAAAAGCGTAAAAATCATTCAAATCCAAATTTTCTTCAGAACCTACTACTTGTCCATCGGCCGTGCCTGAGCGATCACCGCATGCAAAGAAACTTACCAAAGCAGCAAAAAATAAAAGGGAGAAGAATCTGAATTTCATACGTTTTGGGCTTGAGTTGTTTTAATTTATGCTAAGATAACGCAAAACGGACCAGAAGCTACACCTGCTTTACTAATGATCGTACAGCAAATGCAAGTCCTTCTTCATCCGAAAACTCCGATTGGTACAGGTCTGTTATTCCGTATCGCTTTAAGGCTTTGGAGGTTACTGCATCCGTGGAGACCACCTGTTTCCCATTCGGAAAAAGATAGCGCTCAAAGTAGTGCTTTACATTCAACGGACTGGTGAAAACATAGATCTCACAGGGCGGAATCTGGATGTCCTCTCTGGGCAGGTATTCATAAACGACCAACTCTTCTGCCTGCATCTGCTCGCGCACAAGCTTGTAAATACTTTGCTTAGACTTGCGGGATTGTACAAAAATAGCCTGCATCCCCTGTGCCTGTTCCAAAAAAGCCACCGCTACCTCCTCCAGATTTCCGCGGCCACAGAATTGGGCCTCGAGGCCGTGCTCCTGCAATCCGGTGGCAGTAAAGGAATCAAGTACGGCAAGTTGATAATTTTGCGGAATGGCGCCAATGTGCTTTAGAAAATAATGAACGCTCGGCGGACTGTTAAAAAAGAGCCAGTCTGCCAGTCGAGGCATACCAAAATCAACCGCACGGTAGCGGAACAAGGATCGGGCAATCACTTCCATGCCCATTTTTTCAAGTTCCTTCCGGAAAGGACTTTTTAGGTCCAGGTCGCGGCTGATGAATACTTTTCTCATGCTAGATTTAATAACTCAAAAATCCGTTCTGGCAGGCCGTCGGTCGTGCTTTGCGAATACTGCACCTGCTTTAACGCACTTCCTACACTTTCGGCCCGAGCCGCCCAAACATGGTAGTGACCCACTGTATCCCGCTCGCAATAAATACCAATGGGGAGGTGCGAGGCGTCGTTAAATAAGCGCAATGCCGAGCGCTCTACATTGGTGCAACGCGCTACTTCCGGATGATGCAGCGGCTTAAGTGCCCGGCGGGTATCGAGATCATCTCGTCGGGTCTGAATAGCTATCACTCCCTGGCCCGGTGCAGGTACAAACTCCCGGGGATTAAATCTTATAATTTCAAAATCACTTAAATCAAGTTGTAAACGGATCAGCGCGGCAGCTTCCAGTATGGCTCCATCAAATTGGGCATCCCGTAATTGGGCCAACTGCCAGTTCACATCCTCCAGGGCATCGAGCACCTTCAGGTCGGGACGGAAGTGCAGAATCTGTGCTTTGCGACGCGCTGTAGATGCGGCGACCCGCGCATCCGCCGGAAGGCGAAATAATTTCTGAACAGCTACCTCCTTCCGAATAAGCAACCAATCTGAGGGGTTTTCCCGTTCGGAAAGTGCGGTGAGGCTGAGCGCTTCCGGAGATCGCACCGGGAGTTCATTCATGCTATAAACCGCCAAATCAATCGACTCGTTTAGCAGCGCGGTTTCCAGCTCTCCTGTATATAGTCCTTTCCCTTCGACCGAATCGGCCAGGGGAGCTGTACGGGTATCGCCAGTAGTACTAATTGGGATAATCTCAGAAGACAGTCCAAGAGCTTGCAAGGTGCTTTGAATATGGGCTGCCTGCCAAAGGGCCGCGCTGTTATCTCGACTTCCGATACGTAACATGGTCATGTAAACTGCTGTTTAGCCGCAAAGATAAAAAAGGAGTGTCGCAATTTTGTGTAGGGCAACCCTTTCCGGGAATGGAGGGAGAAAATACTTCCATATTTATCCTATCGCTGTGTTTCCGGATTATTTGGGAATTGTCCTACCTTTGTCGCATGCAGGTAACCGCAGGCCAGATAGCCGCCTTAGTAAATGGAAAAGTAGAGGGTGATCCGGACACCCCAATTACCGCGCCTTCCAAAATCGAGGAAGGCGGACCCGGGACTATTAGCTTTTTAGCGAACCCGAAATACGAACATTTTGCCTACCAGACAAAAGCCAGTGCGCTATTGGTTTCGGAAGACTTTGAGCCAAAAGAAAAGATAACAGCTACGCTTATCCGCGTACAGGATGTCTATCAATCGCTGGCCGTTCTGCTGAAACACTACGAAAGCATGAACGCTTCGGCCCAGTCTGGACAATCGGAGTTGGCCTTTGTGCATGCAAGTGCCAAACTGGATCCCTCTGTAGAAGTTGGTCCGTTTTCAAATATTGAAGCAGGCGTACAAATCGGAGCAGGTACCCGGATTTCTCCCCAGGTTTATTTAGGTCCGAATGTACAGATTGGAAAAGGGTGCATTTTGTATCCGGGAGTGCGGGTGTACCGCGACTGTGTCATTGGCGATTACTGTATCCTGCATTCAAATGCTGTTATTGGCAGCGACGGATTTGGCTTTGTGCCTAAAGCAGATGGAACCTATGAAAAAATCGCTCAGGTCGGAAATGTAACCCTGGGTGAGCGGGTAGAGATCGGTGCAAATACGGTTGTTGACCGCGCCACCATGGGCTCCACCCGAATACTCGACGGCGCGAAGCTGGACAACCTGATACAGATTGCCCACAATGTAGAAATTGGGGAGAACACCGTTATCGCAGCCCAGGCCGGTATTGCGGGAAGCACCAAAGTCGGAAAGAATGTCATGATCGGTGGCCAGGCTGGATTTGTCGGACATATTGAAATAGCCGACGGCGTGCGCATACAGGCACAAAGTGGCATCGCTGCAGCAATAAAAGAACCCGGAACTGCCGTTTACGGCTCTCCGGCCATACCATATAAAGATTACTTGCGGTCCTATTCGGTGTTTCGCAAACTTCCTGCGCTTCAGGAGCAAATTCGGCAATTGGAAATTCAGTTGGCCATTCTGCTGAAAGACAGTAAATAAAAAAATCAAAACCCAGATCAGGGGATTATGAAACAACGTTCAATAAAAAAATCGGTTAGCATTGAAGGGGTTGGATTACACACAGGCAAAAAAGTGAAAATGACTTTTTTGCCAGCACCACCCAATCACGGCTATAAGTTTAAACGGATTGACCTGGAGGATGAGCCCATCATTCCGGCAGATATCAGTCGGGTAATTTCTACCAATCGCGGTACTACCATACGAGCGGGAGAAGCCCAGGTAAGTACCATAGAACACACCTTATCTGCCCTTCGCGGAATGGATGTGGATAATGTGCTGATCGAGATTGATGGTCCGGAAACTCCGATTCTGGATGGCAGTGCCGGACTAATAGTCAAAATGATATTAGAAGCTGGCATGGAAGAGCAGGACGCTGAGCGCGAATACTTTGAAATTGAGGAGCCGATCTCTTACCGCGATGAAGTAACCGGCACGGAATTGATGGCCTTACCGGCGGATGATTTTCAGGTGACCACCCTGATCGATTTTGGTTCACCTGTTTTAGGGCAGCAATACGCCAAAATGGAGAATATAGACACCTATGCAGAGCAAATTGCGCCTTGTCGCACCTTTGTATTTTTGCATGAGGTAGAAGCTTTGCTAAACCAGGGCTTGATAAAAGGCGGCGATCTGGAAAATGCGGTAGTGATCGCAGACCGGGTAATGGACAAAGATGAGTTGGAACGATTGGCCAAAAAGCTGGATAAACCGGGGGTAGCTGTTGATAAAGAAGGGGTACTCAATACCTCCGAGCTGCGATTTAAAAATGAGCCGGCCCGGCATAAGTTGCTGGATGTGATTGGAGATATGGCACTGTTGGGGGTTTCCATCAAGGGCAAAATCATGGCCACCAAACCGGGGCATACCTCCAATGTGGAGTTTACTAAAATCCTGAAAAAAGCCTTTCAGGAACAGCGTAAACTCCGCGGAAAGCCTAAATATGATCCAACGATTGAACCCATTTTTGATACAAATCGGGTCATGGAGTGGTTGCCGCATCGGTATCCGATGTTATTGGTTGATAAAATCATTGAACTTTCTGATCGCCACGTTGTAGGGATAAAGAACGTTACTATGAATGAAGCCTTTTTTCAGGGACATTTTCCGGGTAATCCGGTGTTTCCGGGAGTGCTTCAGGTGGAAGCATTAGCGCAGACAGGAGGAATCCTCGCTATGTCTTTGCAAGAAGATCCGAATGGCTGGGATACCTATTTTCTAAAAATCGACCAAACCAAATTCAAACAGAAAGTCGTACCGGGCGATACCCTCATCCTTAAAATGGAATTGATGGGCCCTATTCGACGAGGCATTGTACAAATGTATGGGACCGCATATGTAGGAAACAAGATCGTATCGGAAGGTGAATTAACAGCACAGATAGTCCGTCGATCCTAAAGGCAATCCAATAAAGATGAATTACAACGGATTAAGAAATATTCATCCAGGTGCAAAAATAGGGGAGGGTGTGATCATCGAACCCTTTGCCACCATAGGTGATGACGTAGTGATTGGAGATGGTACATGGATCGGACCCAATGTATGTGTCATGACGGGTACCCGTATTGGCAAGAATTGTAAGATCTACCCGGGAGCGATTGTAGGTGCTGCTCCTCAGGATTTGAAATATGGCGGAGAATATAGCACGCTTGAGATCGGAGACAATGTGGTCATCCGCGAATATTGTACCCTTAACCGAGGAACTAAGGCCGCTGAGAAAACCAGTATTGGAAATAATTGCCTGCTGATGGCTTATGTGCATGTCGCGCATGACTGTATAGTCGGCCCCAACTGTGTTCTGGCCAATAATGTAACCCTGGCCGGACATATTGAAGTAGGATCCTGGGTGGTGTTGGGCGGTATGGTTGCTGTTCACCAGTTTGTAAAAATTGGAGAGCATGTGATGGTTGGCGGTGGTTCGCTGGTCAGGAAGGATATTCCACCATATATTAAAGCAGCGCGTGAGCCCCTTTCATATGTTGGCGTAAATTCAATCGGACTCAAGCGCCGGAACTTCACACAGGAGCAAATTCATCGTATTCAGGATATCTATCGGATCATGTTTATTAATGGAAACACCGTGCAAGGTGCTGTGAAACAGATTGAGGAGCAATTTCCGGAGTCTGTAGAGCGGGATGCGATACTTAACTTTGTACGCCAGGCAGATCGGGGCATTATTCGTGGGTTCCGGAGTTTAAAAGGCGCTGTTTGAGATGATCAAACTTAAAGTAGAAGGCCTCGGGAAACGGTACCGCAGAGAATGGATTTTCAGAAACCTGGAAATGGAAATGACTAGCGGACAATCCTGGGCACTGTTGGGTCACAATGGTTCCGGCAAGTCCACCCTAATGCGCATCCTTTGCGGACATTTAAGTCCATCTGCAGGTACATGCAGCTTATATGACAATGACAAACAGATTGCCGAAGACAGGGTCTATCGCTATATCTCCCTCGGGGCTCCCTATGTTGAATTAATCGAAGAGTTTACACTCCAGGAGTCCCTGGTGTTTCACGCCCGCTTCAAACCCTTTTATCCGGATATGGACCTGACTGCCATGCAGGATTTATTACAACTGCCCGGCGCCCGCAACAAAGAAATTCGCTTTTTTTCTTCCGGAATGAAACAGCGGCTGAAACTTTTACTGGCTTTCGCCTCCGACACCCCCATCCTTTTTCTGGATGAGCCAACCACCAACCTTGATCGCCAGGGCGTCGCCTGGTATGAGCAATTAGTCGAGCGCTTTACAGCGAATAGACTCTGCATTATCGCTTCCAATGTAGAAGCCGATTATGCTTTTTGCACCCACCAACTTGATGTAACGGGATACAAAAAAAGAATGCTGAAGTCTTAATTTTGAATTTTTAATGAGTTCGCTTCGCGAAGGTTTAAAACGTTTAAATCGTGGACCCTCGACCGGGCGCAGCCCACAAAGATAGACCGGGCGCAGCCCCTAGACCGCAAAGCCGACAGGCGAGCTAGACCAGGCCAGAATAATTTTTAATTCTTAATTTTTAATTCTTAATGAAGTCCTTCCAAACGAAGGAAACCCATAATAGACCAATGCCGAAGGCCATAGACCCAACCGGCGAAGCCGAATAGACAAAAGGGGATAAAAGCCCTAATCGACCATAGACCGGGCCAAAGGCCCTAGACCATTATTTTGAATTAAGTCCACTAACCCACTAACCCACTAACCCACTGAACCACTGAACCACTGGATCACTGGATCACAGAACCACTGGATCACAGAATCACTGGATCACAGAATCACTGGATCACAAACTTATACCCCACCCCTCGGATCGACTGAAAGAATTTGGGATTTTTAGGATCTGCTTCAAAATATTTCCGGAAGGAGAGGATGAAGTTATCGATCGTTCGAGTGGAAGGGTAAACGTCATATCCCCATACTGTCTGGAGAATTTGTTGGCGGGATACCACTTCATTTTTTCGATCAATAAGGAGTTTTAGCAACATAGCTTCTTTTTTGGTCATCGTAAATTGACCGGGATTACCCCTTGCTTCAAAAGTTCTGAAGTCAACTGTATTGGTACCGAAAGAATAAGTTACGGCAGATTCTTCGGAGGGTTTTACGGCGCGTTTGAGCAAGTTTTTTACGCGAAGCAGCAGTTCTTCCAGGTGGAAGGGTTTAGTGAGGTAATCATCTGCACCGCGTTTCAGTCCCGAAATGCGATCAACCGAAGTGCCTTTCGCCGTAAGGAAAATAATAGGCACCTCCATATTTGTTAACCTGATTTGCTCGCAGACCTGGAAGCCGTCCAGTTCAGGCATCATGACATCCAGGATAATCAGGTCAAAATGTTGTTCGTTAAAATACTTGATCGCCATGCGGCCATTTGCAGCTGCGATGACCTCATAATTTTCCATTTCCAGATTCATCCGGACAACCTCCCGGATATTTTCTTCATCATCTGCCAGCAGGATGCGCATGTGTTTCTTATTTTATTGATGCCAGGGCAATTGAACGCTGAAAATGCTGCCTTTCGGCGAATTGTCCTGAACCTTAATTTTACCACGATGGGCCTTAACTATTTGATCTACAATATATAACCCCAATCCGGTTCCCTTTGTTTTTCGGGTATCCTCGTTACCAATACGGTAAAATTGAGTAAAAATTCTTTTTTTCTCTGAATCAGAGATGCCAATGCCCTTATCTGCGACTTCAAAATAAAAATCGAGCACCTGATTCTGGCAGGAAAAGTAAATTTCTGCGGGGTCCTCCGAATACTTAATCGCATTTTCAATCAGGTTGGTCAGTATAGAGATTAGTCCGTCCTGGTCGGCTTGAATGCCGGGTAAGTCGGAAGGAATTTGAGCAACTATTTTGGCTCCCGGATACTTCCCCTGCATTTGGGTAATGACCTGATTTAGCAAAACGGGCAGGTCAATAAATTCAAAAACAGGTTGAAATGCCGTTTCGAGCCGGGCAGAAAGAAGGAGGTTGTTGACCAACTGGTGGAGGCGTTCGGCTTCCTGCAAGCCACTATTTACCAATTTTTCAGATTGTTCAGGTCGCAGTTGCCGTTTTCCGAAAGTGTCCAGAATCAGGCGGATGGAGGCAATCGGACTTTTTAACTCGTGGGTAATAGACAATAGAAAATTTCTTCTTTGCTGGGCTGCTTCCATTTCCTTTTTATAGCCTCTGTTTATAAACCAGACACCAATAATGAGTGTAATAATAAAAACCAGTGCTTCTCCCAGGATCATCCACTCTTGTCTGCGGTATTTTGCAGCCAAATTCTGGAAAGGAGTCGTTTGTCGGAAATGGGCTTCACCCTGATAGAGTTCTTCTGCAGCCATGCCGATGCGCAGCAATTCTGATTTAGCCAGGAAGGCATCTTTGTTTTTTGTGAATAGTAAAACAGACCACCAACTGAACGCCATCAGCATGTAGGCTATCACCAGGTATGAAAGTAGTCGAAGACGACGATATTTAGCCATAGCTTATTATATGGTGTAAAAGTAGGTTGAAAAGGCCGGGCATTAAATTTTCTTTCTTCTTTCGTAACATTTTTTTAACTTTCAAACAGCGCATTGGCTACTCAGATCGTTTTTCCACAGGAAAAAGTACGAACGGCCGTTAGGCTCAGTACTTCTTGACAAAGTACGAATTGGAGTGTGTTACGATACAATGTTTATTCTTTTGTACCCCCTTGAAAATCAATAAAAAAAACGGGCAGATTAGAAGGCGTATGCCGGATGACTCTTTTTCGGTGTGTTAATTTTAAGTTAACTATATCGTGAAAAGTCTTAAATTTGCCCCGCTTGGAAATTGTATCATTTTTAATTTAAATCGAATTAGTATGAAAAAACTCTCACTAGTTTTAGCGTTAGTGCTATTCGGCCTAGGCTCGATGCTAGCACAGCGAACAGTCAGTGGGACGGTCTCGGACCAATCTGGCGAAGCGCTGATTGGTGCTAGCGTTCTGGTGAAAGGAACGACTACCGGTACCGTAACCGACATTGACGGTTCTTACCGTGTGACTGTTCCTACAGGAAGCAACACACTGGTTGTCAGCTACACTGGGTTTAACACTCAGGAAGTGGCAATTGGCGCTTCTAACGTCCTCGACATTACTATGGAAGAAGGGGTAACTCTTGAAACTGCCGTAGTAACAGCTCTTGGTATTCAGCGGGATGAAAAATCTCTTGGTTACGCTGTTGAGTCAGTTAGTAGCGAGGAGCTTACAGGAGCTAACGAAAACAACCTGGTATCTGCTCTTGCGGGTAAGGTAGCCGGTTTGAACGTTACTTCATCTACCGGTACTGCCGGTGCATCTGCATCATTCCTGATCCGGGGTGCTTCTACCATTAGTGGTAGCAATCAGCCTCTGATCGTAGTTGATGGAGTTCCTATTGATAACCAACAGCTACGTTCTGGTGGTGGTGGAGCAGTAGCCTCCGTTGCCTTCTCTAACCGTGCAATTGACCTTAACCAAAGCGAAATTGAGTCTGTAACAGTTCTGAAAGGAGCTGCTGCAACTGCTCTTTATGGTTCTTTAGCTGGTAATGGTGCAATCATCATTACGACTAAGCAGGCAAAAGCAGGACAGAAAATTTCGGTTGATTTCTCAACCAGCTTTACAATTAGTGAAGTGAATAAACTCCCGGAACTTCAGAGCGAGTATGCTCAGGGTTATGGTGGTGTTTATTACGGTGCGGAAACTGGCCTTCCATTTTCTTATGGTCCGAGCTTTGATACGCTGCGTTATGCTAATGATGCCGGTGACTACATCTGGGATCCAAATGGTTCTATCGTAGGTCAAAGTGATCCAAATGCTACCAGCAATGCTGTAGTTCCTTTTAATCAGTTTGATTTCTTCCGCAAAGGATTTGCTCAGAATTACAACTTTGGTATTTCTGCTGCAACAGATAAATCAAGCATCCGTTTCTCAGGTGGTTTCCTGAAAGATCAGGGTATCGTTCCAAACAACGTTTGGAATCGTTTGAACCTTGGTGTGAATGCAAACACAAAACTTGGAGACAAAATCAACCTGGGTGTTGGTTTCCAGTATGTGAATTCCGGCGGTACTCGTATCGAGCAGGGTTCTAATACTTCTGGTGTAATGTTGGGTCTTCTTCGGACTGCACCATCATTTGATAATACCGGTGGTTTTGATGATCCTGTAAATGAAGAAGGTGCTTATACACTGCCTTCTGGTGGCCAACGTAACTACCGTGGAGGTGGAGGTTATGACAATCCATACTGGACTGTCAATAACAACCCACTGAATGACGAGGTAAATCGTATTATCACTAACCTGAACTTTAGCTGGGATATCGCCCCTTGGGTGAACTTGAGCTGGCGCCCGGGTTTTGATTACTATACTGACTTCCGGAAGCAATATTTTGCTATTGGATCTCGTACCCTGTCTGCTGGTCAGGTATTTGAAGATCAATATGAGGTAGGTCGTTTTAACAGTGACCTCTTGCTTACTTTTAACCGCGACATCAATGAGTGGTTGGATGCAA
Organism: Saprospiraceae bacterium; assembly: GCA_020437105.1. Lineage (GTDB taxonomy): Bacteria > Bacteroidota > Bacteroidia > Chitinophagales > Saprospiraceae > JAAEZH01. Next base: position 5,670 of record JAGQWR010000028.1, on the reverse strand, counting down.
ACCTGACTCTTGGTCACAACGTCCGTCAAAGCCGCACAGATGAGTTGTATGTACAGGGAGATGGCCTGGTAATTCCAGGTTTCTATGATATTTCCAACGTTTCTTCTGTTTCTACATTTGCCAATAATACACTGGGCCGTAACCAGGGTTTTTATGGTATGCTTGAGTTGGGAATGTGGGATAACTTCTACCTAACCGGTACTTACCGGATAGAGTCTGATCTTTCTCTTCCAGAAGCCAACAATACCTTCCCTTATTACTCTATTAGTGGTAGCTGGGTTTGGTCTGAGCTGTTAGAAGCAAACAACGTACTTTCCTTTGGTAAGCTTCGCGCTTCTATTGGTAAAGTAGGTTTGGGAACATTCCCTTACAGCACACTGACATACTATGGCTCTCCAAACCATGCTGATGGTTGGACAAACGGTCTGTTTTTCCCGAATGATGCACATGGAGCAGTATTCTCTCTTGGAACTCAGCGTGGTGCTCCGGATCTTCGTCCGGAAGTACAAACTTCCTGGGAACTTGGATTGGATCTACGTTTCTTACAGAACCGCGTAGGACTTGATTTGACTTATTACGATGGAACTTCTACTGATATTATCCTGGCAGTTCCGGTTGCTGGTTCTTCCGGATATACAAGTATCGTTGCTAACTCAGCAAGTATCAGCAATACTGGTTTTGAAGCATTGTTGGATGTTACGCCTGTTTCTACTCCAAGTTTTGAGTGGAATTTTGGTGTTAACTTCTCCCGCAACCGCAACGAAGTACTTGAGTTGGCTGAAGGTGTAGAAAACGTATCATTAGGTGGTTTCGTAGGTGCTTCTACCCGTGCGGTAGTTGGTGTACCTTATGGAACAATCTTCGGTTTCGGTTTCTATAAAGATGCAGATGGTAACACAGTAATTGGATCTGACGGATTCCCTGTTCTTGATCCAAATGAGAAAGCTTTTGATTCGGCATTGCCAGATTGGACAATGGGTATCCGGAATACATTTAGCTTTAAAGGTCTGTCACTTTCTGCTCTGCTTGATATCAAGCAAGGTGGTTCTATCTGGAATGGTACACGATCTGCTCTGTACTATTTTGGTACCCACCAGGAAACTGCTGACTTACGGAATACAACCCAGGTGTTTGAAGGAACACTGGCTACTTATGATTCTGAAGGTGTGATCATTACTGAAGATCATGATAATGATGAAACTACTCCGGAGATCCCGGTAGTCAATGGTACTAACACGCAGGAAGTATTTATCGATGAAGACTGGTTGGCGAATGGTAATGCCAATGGTTTTGTTGGTGATAACACGGGTGATTTTATCGAGGATGCCAGCTGGATTCGTCTGCGTGATGTGTCTCTGAGTTATTCCTTGCCACAGGCAATGCTTAGCGGCACCCCATTATCAGCTATCTCACTTTCAGTTAGTGCTCGTAATCTTTGGTTAAGCACAGATTACAAAGGTGTTGACCCTGAAACAAATCTTTATGGTGCGTCTAACGCTCAAGGTTTGGACTATTTTAATATGCCAAATACAAAGAGTTATACCATCGGTCTTCAGGTTAAGTTTTAAGGTCTTAAACGTTTTTTGTAATCACAATCATTGTATAATTAAAAATCAAAATAATAATGAAGAAGCTTTTATATAGGTTTGCCGCAATAGCTATCATCGCTGCGCTGGGAAGCTGCAACTTCATTGATCCGGAGTTGAATATCGACCCAAACCTGCCTCAGGATGCAACGGTAGAATTATTGTTGCCTTCTGCACAAGCCATGTATGGATATGTGTTGGGTGGTGATTATGGTCGTTATACAACTATTTGGAGTCAACACCATGGTGGGGCAACCCGCCAACACGCAGGTTATGATACATACGGACTGAAAGAAGCTGATGTAAATAATGCCTGGAATAATCTCTATGCTTCAGTACTTAAGGACCTGGATCTGGTTGTTGCTAAAGCCAGTGAAAGTAAGTCACCTTACTACTCAGGTATCGCTAAAATCATGACAGCCATGACGCTGGCAACCCTGGTAGATGTGAATGATGACATTCCTTATTCTGCTGCTGTTGCTGCTGATGATAACAACGAAGGCCTAAAGCCTACGTATGATGACGCAGCTGATGTTTATGCTGCTATTCAAGGTTTGCTTGATGAGGCTATCAATGACCTGAATTCTTCAGAAAGCACCCTGTCTCCTGCCAGCAAAGGTGGTGATTTGGTGTTTGATGGTGATCTTGGGAAATGGATTGCTGCTGCTAATACATTGAAAGCACGTTACTACATCCGTTTGTCAGAAGTTGACAACGATGCATATTCCAAAGCTCTTGCAGCTATTGATGCAGGTGCTATTGCAGACAATGGTGGAAATGCAGCGGTGCCTTTTGGATTAGGTTCAAACTCAGCAAATCCTTGGTATCAGTTTGAAGACCAACGTGGTGATGTTGTTATGGGGGCTTTCTTTATTGACCTCATGAATTCGATCAATGATCCACGTCGTGCCGTTTTTGCTGCTGTGAATGACGGAGGTATTTATCAGGGAATGATTGCAGGTATGCAGGATGGAACTCCGGCAATTTCGCGCTTTGGAACTGCCTATGCGTCTATCAACAGCCCTGTGCCTTTAGTAAACTATGCAGAAGCAAAATTCCTGGAAGCAGAAGCTGCTCTGGGTACTGATCCTGCTCGTGCTGCTGAAGCACACAACGAAGCGATTGCAGCATCTTTAGCCTCTTTTGGCCTGGATGATCCTGCTTTCCTCGCAGCGGAAGCATCTGAAGACCAGAACTCCATTACCCTGGAGAAAATTCTGACACACAAGTATATTGCATTATATACAATGCAGGAGCCTTATAACGACTTCCGTCGGAAAGGTATTCCGGCACTTCAGCCAGCAATTGGTCAAACCAAAATTGCAGTACGTTACCCTTATCCAAGTGGTGAGCGTCTGTACAATGGTGATAACTACCCAGGTCAGCCAAATCTGTTTACCGGAAATGTATTCTGGGACGTAGATTAGTCTGTAACTGAATAGTGAAAATTTAAAGGGCTGTCTGTTGGAAAACAGGCAGCCCTTTTATATTTGTCGGATAGCCGAATTTTTGTTGGAAGTTGCCTTCGTATATTTATTTTTTGTGTACTTTTTTAACCGCAGCCAACTTAGAAAACATATTCAAACCTCAGCCAACCACGAGCCGTATTAATATTTAGCCATGAGAAAGATTATCCTACCACTGTTCATTTCATTTATTTGCCAGAACATCCTTTTGAGCCAGGCAGACTTGGCTGTACAGCAGTTTATAGTCGGTGCCAGCACCGTAAAACCGGGAATGCCCGTTTATCTGACCAATAGTTCCGGCTTAGTGAAGGAAGATCGGTCAATCCTGTTATCCGAAAAATTTAGTGAGGCAACAATATATTTACAGGACACCCTCTCTGTTGTCATTGCTGCCCGGTATAATATCAAATTGGACCGGATGGAATACCTGGCTGGTCCGGATACGATTCGGCAAATCTATCCACAACAGGTCCAGGCGGTTGTGTTGGATGGGCAGGTCTTTTTGCCGCTGGAATATTACAAAGATTTCACTATCCGGATCGGATGGTTTGAGGTGAAAACAGCTGGCGAGATTAGCTTACTTGTACAGCGTGAAGCCTATAAACGAAAAACAGATTACAATCCCGGAGCGATGAAAATCGATAATTACGTATGGGATTCCCGCAATAATTTTTATGCCTTTGTTCAAGGAGAGCAAATGCCCGTTTATTTCTATCCAAGTAAGCGAAATGTTCTGGATATACTGAATTTACACCGGGCCGAAATACAATCCTTTATGAAGGAAAATAAAGTTCGGATTAGCCAACCCGGGGCCCTCCAACTGATCTTTACAAAATATAATCAATTAGTTGTAGCGGATAACTGATTTCTCATTGCAAGTTTGGTTTAAAGTGATTAACTTATTGCCGTTGGCACATAATGCCAGGCAATATTATTTATGGACATATCCAGTTTCCTTTCATACCTCAAATACGAAAGAAGGCTTTCCAAACATACCGTTTTGGCTTACGAAACGGATTTGCGACAGTTTATCTCCTATGTATTTGATTTATATGAGCTGAAAGGATCTGCCGAAGTGAGCCATTTCCATCTGCGTGCCTGGATTGTCCATTTAATGGATGCCGGGCTAAGCACCAAATCGGTTAACCGAAAAATTTCAGCCCTCAAGACCTTTTTTAAATTTGAATTGCGCCAGGGGCGCATTCAGACTGATCCAATGCAAAAGGTTATTTCGCCAAAGAGCGGAAAACGACTTCCTGTCGTTGTTCAGGAATCTCAGCTGGAAACCCTTTTTACCCAGGTTGTTTTTGAAGATGATTTTGGCGGACTGCGCGACCGACTCATGTTGGAAATGCTTTATTCTACAGGGATGCGCAGGGCCGAGCTTATTGGTTTACGCGATGCAGACCTGAATGAACGGAGCATGCAAATTCGGGTATTTGGCAAAGGCGGTAAAGAGCGTTTAATTCCAATATTGCCGGGGATATTGCATTTGATTAGTGCCTATCGGGAAAGCCGCGATGCCACCTTTGGTACAGCGGGGCAGGATCGACTTTTTTTGACCGACAGGGGGGAGCCGTTGTATCCCAATTTTGTTTACCGAAAGGTGAAACAATATCTGGGTATGGTATCGACCTCCGCACGAAATAGTCCCCATGTATTGCGGCATTCATTTGCCACACACCTAACCGATCACGGAGCTGATTTGAATGCAGTTAAGGAATTACTTGGGCACGCCAGTTTGGCTGCAACCCAGGTTTATACGCATAATTCAATGGAAAAGCTTCGGGCAGTTTATGAAAAAGCACACCCTAAGTCTAAAAATTTACAGGGAAATTAAGAACTGCTGAGGGAGCTATTTGTTATACTATAAAACACGCTTATGAAAGTACATGTTGAAACCGTTCAGTTTAAAGCAGATCAAAAGTTATTGGAGTTTATCGATCGGAAAATTGCTAAACTGGATACTTTTTTTGATCGTATTATTGAAGTAGAGGTTATCCTGAAGTTGGAAAACTCAGGACAAGTCAGGGATAAAGTGGTTGAGGTTAAAGTCCATGTGCCCGGAGATATTCTATTTGTCAGTGAAACGGACAAAGCTTTCGAGGCCGCGGTAGAGCTGGCCGTTGATTCTTTGAAACGCCAATTGAAGCGCCATAAGGAAAAAATTCGTTCCTATTAATAAACCATCAAAAGTACGATCTGTTGGCCCATTCGGGAATCCTTCCAACAGGTCGTACTTTTTTTTCATTTCTGCCTGCTCAAAAAAAAAAGCGTTTTCCTGAAAAAAGTTTGGGTTGGGTGTTTTCATTATTTGATTATTGTTATATCTTTGCAACCGCTTAAGCAAAATGTTCTTTCTATAAGTGGTAAAATCGTTGTCGAAAACGAATTATTCGCAGCATTCAAATTGAAAATGCCAGCATAGCTCAGCTGGCCAGAGCAGCTGATTTGTAATCAGCGGGTCGGGGGTTCGAATCCCTCTGCTGGCTCCAGGCGTATTCTGGAATGTTTGAGTAATATCGTCGGGATAAACGATTCGGGGGCGCGCCGGAGTTGGAGAGCCGGGCCAGACTGTAAATCTGGTGACTACGTCTGAATAGGTTCGAATCCTATCA
>JAGQWR010000027.1:1246-5206 GCA_020437105.1 Saprospiraceae bacterium | reverse complement strand
AGTGAGGTATTTTTAAACAACTTCATAGTATATTTTTACAAAAGCACTAATTCTGGATTAGAATTTTCGTTTTAAAGCCTGAATCTTAGTGCCTACATCGCCTCGCTCACCCAGACGAACGATCCACAACAAAAGACTGATCCATTTTCCCGGCGTACTGATAAGTGCTGCTTTCTTACTTACTTTTAAATCACGCTCCTGAATAAGCAAATCCCATTTTTCAGATTCCTGAAGGGCTATGTGATTCGCAAATTTCCAGGCACCATCTCGGGCTAGTTTCATACTAAAATCGGCCAGGAAGTCATCCGCATTTTTTGTCTTTTGAAGTATCCATTTTAAGGTAGGCCAGATAGTACCTAAGTCGTCCTGTACTTCTGAAACCAAGCTGGAAAGGATTTCATTGATTTTATTAAAGTCCTTCTTCAAGGACCCGATTTCTTTTCCTTTTGATATCTCTGCCGCAGCAACTCCAAGGTCTAAATTGATATGGGCATTCATGCCGATAAGCAGGTGTTGTAAAACAATGGGCCAAAAATGTTGAGCCATATCAAAGGCCACCCGCCAGGATTCGGAGACAGGCTCCTTTCGCTGAAAAGCAAAATAAGCATCCAGGTATCGTTGGGCAAATACAACATCCAGCTCTTCCATGCGACTGCCGTTCTCAAAGGCATTAGCTGCGATGCCTTCCTTTACCTTGAGCGTTACTTTTTGGTATAAAACAGCAAAATATCCGAGCGGGTCCTGCCTGGATACTGCGTCAACAATAATGCTTTCCAGCGTCGATAAAACTTCATCTATGGTACGAATAGCCATTAATTGGTACGCTTACTTATAACAATCTTCTTTGTTTTTATCCACGTATCTGAACCAAATTGGATGAAATAGATGCCACTTCTTAATTCGGTGAGATCAAAAACGTTATCAGGTTGTAGGAACGTAAGCCTTAGTTTGCCCTGTACATCATACACCTTTATCCATTCTATGTTAACTTCTGTTTGCACAGAAATCCATCCGTTTGTCGGATTCGGAAAAACAGAAAGCGCTGCATCCGAATTAAAACTTTTGGTATGGCTGGTTCCACAAGTTACGGTAGGTGTTAATCCAGATGCCATGTGCCATTTTACAGCTTCATATTCTGCTGCGATACTGTCAATACAGGCAAATTGGATGTTATCTGAATAAAAAAGGGAAAAGTTTTCACTCGGAAAACTACCATTCTGAATATTCAAATAGGTAATCCCTTCTGTATCTTCTATCCGAAGGTTTGTAATATTGGGTAGATCAGAAAGGTCAATGTATTTTAATTCATTATTGCTTCCGAGCCAAATTGATTCCAGCTTTTCTAAACCTAATTCCGACAGGGAAGTCAGGCTGTTTTGATGCAATATGGTTAAGCTTTCCAGATTAGAGAAATGGCTAAGGTCGGCTACAGAATGAATGAAGTAGGTATCCGGGAAAATATCCAGCTGCAAATCAATGATAGCTTCCGCTTCCTCAACTTGTATTTGATTATCGGCATTAAAATCAGCTGTTGCGTCATAAATGCCATCGGCATTCGTGTCAACGCAAAACTCCGATATCAGGAAACTCTTGAGTGATAAATCAGTAAAACTGATCTCCTGAGCAGGTAATTTTATCGCCACACCAACAAGAAGCAATACCGATAAGTAACGGGTAAGCATGGCAGCAGGGTTTATTAGTAGAAAATGGCAAAAAGAATGATGGCGACAACAAATATCATTGCAGCATAAACGAGCGTCCGGAATAAAACAGCTTTGTTACGGTAGGTATTATAAAGTGCTTCTACATAATCCCGCCAAATGAGATCCGTCATAACCCGCTCATCACCTAGTGTGAAATACTTTCGTTTCGGATTAGTATGATGGTCTCCATGCTTACGCAAAATGAAAAAGACCCCATCCAGGTAGGATAATTCGTACAACTCACTCACATTTCCGGCCTCAATAATGATTTTATTACTTTGTTCCAGAATGCGCCATTTTCCTTTGGTCATGTTTCCATTTACCGATCGGAGATACTCGCCACCTTCATTGAAGAAATGTAAAATGACATCGTGAAAACTCTCATCTTCCCGGATTTCCATCCAGGGTTTTCCTCCTTCCTGAGAGTAGTATTCCATTTCATCAATATCCTCTCCCCATGGCCGTACCAGCGGGATGATGAAATCCAGATACTCATACATGGTCTCATACTTCGGCAGTTCAAGGCTCAGGGAGCGGGAAAAAACGTCTAGAAATTTGAATTCCACAGTTACGGAACTTTATTTCCAGCAAAATAAGAATTTATTGCTTAGAGCGAATCAATCGATTCAACTCTTGATGCCTTCCGACGCTTTTTGAAGTACTTGGGGTGTACAATGAGTAATCCAAAAGATTCGCCCGCCTCCTTTTCAATCTTAGCATGATGGGCACCATGGGCACGGAGAATAGCACGAGAGTACTTGCCATCCAGTTGATCAAACCATTTAAACCGACGGTGGATATATACATCGTGGATCAGGAAATAGGCCAAGCCATAAATAGAAATGCCAACTCCTACAAAGAACAACCAGAAATGGGGCGTCATGGAGCCAATCATATAAGAGGCAGCGCTTGGAATGGCAAAAACCAGAAAGAAGCGATCATTTTTCTCAAAAAAACCTTGCTTTTGATGATGTGGCTGATGATGATCTTCATGCCAACTCCACAGCATGCCGTGCATCACAAACTTGTGAGCAGACCAAGCCACAAATTCCATGAAAAAGAAGGTGACAACCACTATCAAAGCATATATCCACGGACTCATATAAACGGAGTTGTTATAACTGAATTCAACGCTTTTAAGCTAATAATCCAAGTAAAGCAAAAAAGACAATTTGTAATATAAACAGAATCTGTGCGGCAATGTTTTTACGCGCGCCAAAAAACCGGGCAAATAGGAGCTGCACGGGCAATGCTACAAAAAACCACCCGATATAGTTGCGTAAAGGCGGCCAACCAGCAGCCCATGTCCAAAACCCAAATCGAATAGCCACCGGCTCAATCAGTATATCCAAGCCCACGAGTAGTAGAGCACCCAAAATTCCTTTAAGTACCCAATGACTGCCTTTTGCCAGTTGATTCACCCAAATCCCACAGGCATAAACCAGCATCATCCAGTTCACTCCAATGATCAAAGGTGTGCCAAAAACCTTCGGACCCAATACGCGTCCATATTGATAGTCTCCAAATATTATCCCTGTTTGTACCCCGATCATCTCTGCCAAAACACCCCAAAAATAAGTGCCTGCCAGAAATAGAATGAACCCGACCGACCATTCCTCGTGGAGCCACAAAATGAGCCCCAAAGAAATCAGGAGGTTGAGTGGAGTAAGCAGAATGAAATCCGGATGCAGTTGAAAAAGGATTCCTGCAATTCCAACAGAATATAAGAGGATCAGGATACCCGATGCCACCAAATAGCGTGGTATTCCTTCCAGACTTTTAGGCTCCATAGGTAGCTGCAATTTCCTGATCTACAATTTTCGCGGAAAGCAAACAAAGCGGAATCCCGCCACCGGGATGCACGCTGCCGCCACAAAAATAAAGTCCTTTTATCCGCTTGCTGAAGTTTGGATGCCGCAGAAAGGCCGCCTTCTGATCATTGGATGCAGTTCCGTACAAGGCACCCAGATGCGAAGATGTTTTACTTTGGATGGTACGCGGATCCAAAATCGATTCGTTCTCTATCAGCGATTCCACATCTGTTTGAAGCATCCGACTCAATTTTTCTAACACGTTTTTGCGAACTATAGGGATTAATTGATCCCAGTCCTGCCCACTGTCGTAAGGTACATTGACCATGGTAAACCAATTTTCACACCCGGCGGGTGCATCACCTGCCTCGTATTTGGAACCAATGTTTATGTAAACAGTCGGATCTGCACTAATCCTTCCATCTTTCAAGTGTTCAAATTCTCTA
>JAGQWR010000027.1:0-1199 GCA_020437105.1 Saprospiraceae bacterium | reverse complement strand
TGTTTGACCCCCCAATAAAAGATCAAGGCGGAGGTCGATTTTTCCTGGCTAAGTTGCCGCTCCGGTGCAGGTGCGTTTGGCAAGAGTTTCCGGTAGGTGAAAAATACATCCATATTGCTAACTACAAGATCAAAATCCTGTTCCGTGCCACCGACTTTTAGTCCGATAACTTTTCCGCCACTAAGTAGAATTTCTTCAACCTTTTGATTGAACTGAAAGGAAACGCCTTTTTCTTCCGCTAATTTATAAAGGTGTTGGGTAATGGCATACATCCCCCCTTTCGGGAAAAAAGTGCCAATGCCATGCTCAAAGTGCGGAATCATGTTTAATAAACTCGTTGCCCGATAAGGATCAGATCCGTTATAGGTGGCAAATCGATTAAACAACTGCACGAGCTTCGGATGTTTCAGGCGCTTTTGATTTGCCTGATTCATGCTTTGGAATATTGTTAAAGCGGGAATCCGTATCAGGGCTTTTAATACAGCTCGGGTTGTCCAGGTACGCCAACGATGCAGCGATTTTTCCAGGAATGTACTGCCTGTCAGCTCATATTTCCGCTTGCTGTCAGCCAGGGTGGCCAGGATGGTTTCTGCCGGAACGCCCAGAGCCGCTTCAACTGTCCTGCCGAATTCATTTTGGTCGGCTTGCGCCTGAATTTCAGTTCCGTCTTCCCAAAAATAATGACAAACCGTATCAAGTTTTTGATAGGGCAGTGCCGGTATTGCACTTGGCTGTGCCAATTCGTAAAGTTGGTCAATATAGTGCGGCATGGTAAAGAGGGAAGGCCCCGCATCAAAACGATAGGCTCCCTGTTGGAATTCAGACAATTTGCCACCTGGGTAAGCGTTCGACTCAAACACAGTCACCTTGTAGCCTCGTACAGCCAGTCGCAACGCAGTGGCTAAACCACCTATGCCTGCGCCTACAATTCCAACCGTTTTACTATTACTCGTTGCTTTCCGATTCATTTTTCTGGATCCAAACTCCTGGTGGACTAACCCCTAAGTTGCAAGATATTAAGCTGATGTAAATTTTGTAAAGAAGCACAGGGTGAAAAATACAAGGCTTGTAAATATGGAAATTTACAAGTTGATCCACCAGTCCAAACAAGCTTTCTGCTAATTGGTTTTGGAAAGTTGGGGAAGTTCGATAAAAAAACAAGTTCCGGCTGTTAATGAACTCTTGAAGTAAATTTTTCC
>JAGQWR010000002.1 GCA_020437105.1 Saprospiraceae bacterium | reverse complement strand
AGGCGGTGGCCTACTACAGAAAAAATCGGCTGAAGTAATTCTTAATTCTTGATTTTTAATTTTTATTGAAATATTGATAGGCGATGAAAGAGGAGATAAGATTTGGCGAGGCGGTGGCCTACTACAGAAAAAACCTGGTATTTAATAAGAGCTATTTATTTAGCATTAATATTATTAATCTATTTAAGGAATTAAAAAAGAAAAAAGAATTCGAATTAGGCAAGCAACTATTGAGATCCGGAACAAGCATAGGCGCAAACATTATGGAGGCAACTGCTGCCAGTTCAACGAAGGATTTTGCCCATAGAATGTCTATTGCGTCAAGAGAAGCCAGGGAGTCGCTTTATTGGCTCTCACTCCTAAAAGATTGCAATCATTTGCAGGCCACTCAATTTCATTTAATTGAACAATGTGAAGAAATAATTAAAATCCTGACAAGTATTATAAAATCCATAAACACAAAAGCATCTAACTAAATAAGACTAAAAATTAAAACATAAGAATTAAGAATTATAATATGGATATTTTAACCAAACAACAACCAGCAACATCAATAGATAGCTTCCCGTTAAACGGGACGGATCACCTTGAATTTTATGTAGGCAATGCCAAACAATCAGCCATGTATTATCAGGCTGCATTTGGGTACAAACTAGTTGCTTACCGGGGTCCGGAAACCGGATCAAAGGATAGTGTTTCTTATGTATTGCAGCAAGAAAAAATTCGACTGGTACTTACCTCTTCCCTGCACCCGGACAGCGAAATTTCCCGCCATGTGGCCGAACATGGAGATGGCGTAAAAATTCTGGCACTTTGGGTGGACGATGTGCAAAAAGCATACGACACTGCTATTGAACGCGGTGCAATTTCTGCCCAAAAACCAACCGTATTAAAAGATGAATATGGAGAAATTAAAGTCGCCGGTATTCATACGTATGGCGAAACAATCCATACTTTGGTAGAACGCCATAATTACAAGGGAGCTTTCATGCCAGGATTTGTAGCGAAGGAAAGTGTTTACCCGGTAAAACCGGTCGGATTAAAATATGTCGATCACTGTGTCGGGAATGTGGAACTTGGCGGCATGAATAAATGGGTAAAATTTTATCAGGATGTCATGGGCTTTAAATTGCTTATTACATTTGATGATAAAGACATTTCCACCAAATACACTGCGCTGATGAGCAAGGTGGTTTCCAGTGGAAACGGTTTTATTAAATTTCCGATCAACGAACCGGCTGCTGGTTTGAAAAAATCGCAGATCGAAGAATACCTTGATTTTTACCACGGAGCCGGTGTGCAGCACATTGCTGTAGCTACAGATAATATCATCGCTACCGTTGACCAATTGCGGAAAAATGGAGTCGATTTTTTGTATGTTCCGGAAAACTATTACGAAACCGTCATTGAGCGAGTCGGAAAAATTGACGAGGATTTAGAAGAATTAAAACGCCTCAACATTCTGATCGACCGCGACGAAGAAGGATACCTGCTTCAGATTTTCACCAAACCGGTTCAGGATCGTCCGACTGTATTTTATGAAATCATTCAGCGAAAAGGCGCCAAGTCTTTTGGCAAAGGAAACTTCAAAGCGCTGTTTGAAGCCATTGAGCGGGAACAGGAATTACGCGGTACGCTGTAAGTTTAACTTTAGCGAAATAAAAAGGCTGTCTCCTAAGTTGGGGCAGCCTTTTTCTATTTATCATTTAATCCAATATGGATTTATTCGAAGCTTCATTTAATTCCCAGTAATATTCCAGGTATTCCAAATCTGCGCCTTCCTCAATTTGAATGTCTGCATACTGATTGATAAAATCGCGCACACTATCTGATACCTTTTCAAAATCGCCAGAAAACCAACTGAATATTTTGGACAGTTTCGGATTCTGCGCATCCAATTGATTCCGTTTGTTGCCATTGATAAAACCCCGGGCTACACTGTCCAGTTGCTGGTCTAATTTTTCGGCCGTAAAGGCATGGTTTAGAAGCGGCGGACAAGAAACAGAGGCACAGTTCACTGCAAAGTGAATACGCGGTTCTTTAAACTGTTTGCGAATAATTCCGTGCTCGATATTATTCAAATCATAGGTCGCTCCTTCGATATGAATGAATTTAATATCCCACACCGTATTTACAAAAGGAATACCATCTTTGATGTCCTTGATACTTTTTACCGGATAATTATCGGCGACCAGTTTTACTGTAAACGCATTGTAGGCATTGATCCAATAGGCCAATTGCTCGTCGTCTGACCAGAATTTTTTATTTGGGTGATTATTAGACAGGAGATCCAGGTATTTATTTAACTCCGAAGAATCTTCGCGAAAGCCGATATAATCTACCCAGCCATCATCTGAAACATGTTTTTGGAGGAGACTGTCCCAGATCGCATGGTTTACGGGTTTAGAAGTCGATTTGTATTCCCGGACTCCACATTGGACAAAAAACAGGGACAAAAACAAAATAGCTGTTAAGCGAAAAGCGTGCATAGTTTTTCTTTTGAATACGAGTATAAAAACCTTGTCGGATTTCCACAGGGGATGAAACCAACCGGATATGGTACAATACGATTATAACAATCCAAAAAAGGAAAAGGCACAGTAATCTGTGAATTAGCCTGAAGTTGTCTGAGTGCAGACAGGTCTTACCAGACGATTACACGCGTACCTAAGCGGAGAGAAAGGGTATTAAAACGGTCATTATTAGGCCCAAATCCGCCGAAAGGCAATTGGTATTGGAATTGGGGTTGCACATACACACTCCAGCGATAAGAAAGGGAACGTTCCAGGCCTATTCCGACGGAAGTCGTCAGGAAACTATTCTCGCTCCAGGAGCCTCCATCAAGCAAGCCGGCTGGAAATTCTTTGTTGTTGAGAATGGACTTTGCGGTAACTGATTTTACAGCCTCCGGACTGGGTTTTTCATTGGGATTCCGAGTGGAAGCAAGTGATTCCTGTTTGATTTCATAAATTGGCTTCAGGATCAAATTCGCGACAGCGCCTCCCTGTACATATAAATTCCATTTGGTATTTTGATGCAGGAAGTCATAGCGCACCTGAAGTGGAATTTCAAGTAATTCCAGAGAAATGCCCTCGAAATCTTCTACTACAAGCAGATCGAAAGTACCATATTGCTGCTCCGGTAGATTGGGTCTGTAACTTTTATAAGAATAAATTCCGCCAGTCTCGAATGTCCAACGACCTCGTTGAAAATCTACAAGCACGCCGGCGGCAAAACCGATACTATCCAGAAAGCGTGCCTCTGTGCCGTAATCCGGATCAGCAGGGGTATAAATCCTGTTATACTCTGGCCCACTCAGCATATTTACACGGAAGTGCGTATCTCTGTTACGCGCTACGGAGGCAGCCTTTTTGATGCCATGTCCGGTCAGACCTGTATTTGGACTGATCTCCAGAATGGCCAAGGGATCCAGGGCATTAAAATAAGTCGCTAAGTCTGATTCTGAAGTGGCACCCATTTCTAATTCGGGTGTCATTGCGGGCAGAGGAATAAGTTCCTGATCGGCATTTTCGTCTAGTACTTTGACCATGCCATCTGCGATGTTGGCAGCCGAAGCAGATTCAAATCCGGCACTGATCGAAGTACGTTTTTGGGCTTCATTTGAAAGAGCCCCGGCAGCGCTGGACAGGGCGGCAAGCGAAGCAATTTCGGAAGAATGGACTATTGGTGTATCGTTTGTTTCAGAAAGCAAAGCTGGTGAATCTACATCAGCAGGAATTGAATTTTCCTGAAAGGCACGGGGATTCTGTTCAAAAACAGGTATATCTAATTTTCCTTTTTGAGCCGGAATGTATAAAAGCACTGTCCAGAGCAGGAGCAGCATCAAGGCAATTTCAGCCAGCTTATAGCGATAAATAATCCCTCTTATCGTGAAAAATTCATCCAGACGCTGCCCCATCAGTACCCAGTGATTCGGGTTGTATGGCGGATTAATTTGGTTCAGTTGCTGGCGCGCCAAGTCATCAAATTGGGCAGTCTGATCTGCTTCGAGTTCGGACGCTTCTAATTTACTTTCGAAGGCATCCCAGGCTGTTGGAGGCGCTTCGCTATTAAGTTCTTTTAAGTATTGAATAGCCAATAAATCAACTACCTGACCGGGGTTGGCATTTGTTTTTTCTTCATCAAGCTTCAATGCTTCCTCCATTTGAGCCCAATGCGACTCATTAAAAGGAACTTCCAGCCCCTCCAATTTATCTTTCAATATGTCCTCAAATGATCTCAAATCCTCTTTCATTAGCGCAAGAAAAGTTTTCGAACCTGTTCCTGCAATTTTGTCCTTGCTTTCACCAGATTAGACCGGGAAGTACTTTCAGTAATATTTAGTCTTTCGGAAATTTCCCGATGGGAGAATCCCTCAATCACATATAGATTAAACACTGCTCTATAAGCGGGAGAAAGGTCCTGTACGGCGGCCAAAATTTCCTGCTCGGTACACTGGCTCACCGCATCCGGGTCTCCGCTGGATACATCGAAAGCAGTGTCAATATCCTCGGTTCTCCTTCGGATTGCCTTCCGGTAATAATCAATAGCCGTATTGACCATGATTGTCCGAATCCAGGCGACCAGAGAAGTACCTGGCTGATATTTATGGATATTCTTGAATACCTTGATAAAACCTTCATGCAAAATATCCAGGGCATCGTCTGAGTTATTCGCATAACGCAGGCAAACTCCCATCATCTTGCTATAGTGCTCTTCATACAATAGCTTTTGAGCCCAACGCTCGCGCATCACGCAAGCCTGGATAAAATCTTTCTCTTGATAACCTAATGGAAGAGCAATATCCATTTAGTTCTTCGTTTTTTTGTACGACCGGAAAGATGTTTTTCCGACCGACTGCTAAGATAACGGCAAAATTCACTTTTTTGCTGCCCTTTCGGGGAAGAAATGTTTGGGATTGGGGGCGCCTATGGCGGTCTATGGTCTTCGACCGGTCTAGGGCCCATGGCCCGGTCTAGGCGGTTTTGCAAACCTGCTGGTCTATGTTTTCGGGCTGCGCTGCGCCCGGTCGAGGGTCTAAGGTCGAGCGTTTATCAATTCGTCTGTGACGAATCAACGGAATTAAGGGTTTAAACGCGTTAAACCTGAGCGCAACGGACTACAGACCAAAGCCGAAGGCTATAGACCCAACCATAATTTTGAATGCCGAATTTTGAATGCTGAATGAAGAACTTTCAAATGAGAGAAATCCGCAATAGACCAAAGCCGAAGGCTATAGACCCAACCATAATTTTGAATGCCGAATTTTGAATGCTGAATGAAGAACTTCCAAATGAGAGAAATCCGCAATAGACCAAAGCCGAAGGCAAATAGACCCAACCGGCGAAGCCGAATAGACCAAAAGGGCTAAAAGCCCTAATCGACCCTGGACCGGGCGCAGCCCTCAGACCGCGAAGCCGACAGGCAAGCTAGACCAGGCCATAGGCCCTAGACCGGGCGCAGCCCTCAGACCGCAAAGCACCGCCCCTCAAACAAAAAATAAATAATTTAAAACATTTTGTTTACTTAATTAATCTCAGATTACTATATTTGCTGACGTAAATTTGTGCAGCAAAATCTGGATTTTTAAATGAGTGAAAAGAACGGTCAACCCAATGAACCTGTTGGATCGAGCGATAATGATCGGGAAGATCACATTGTACCGCTCAGTGGGATGTACAAGGAGTATTTCCTTGATTATGCCTCTTATGTAATTCTGGAACGGGCGGTACCGGCTATTAATGATGGCCTGAAGCCTGTACAGCGTCGGATCATGCACGCCATGCGCGAAATGCATGACGGGCGTTACCATAAAGTAGCTAATATCATCGGTCAAACCATGCAGTTTCACCCGCATGGGGATGCCGCTATTGGGGATGCACTTGTAAAACTCGGGCAGAAAGATCTGCTCATAGATTGCCAGGGAAACTGGGGAGATATTCGCACAGGCGACGGTGCTGCTGCACCCAGGTATATTGAAGCACGTTTAACCAAATTTGCACTGGACGTTGCCTTTAATTCCCAAACAACGGAGTGGCAATTGTCTTATGACGGACGGAAGCGGGAACCGGTCAATCTTCCGATGAAATTCCCATTGCTGCTGACACTGGGAGCTGAAGGTATTGCCGTCGGACTTTCCACCAAGATTTTGCCGCATAATTTTATTGAAATCCTCAAAGCTTCCGTTAAGATTCTGCAAGGGAAGAAGGTGAAAATCCTGCCTGATTTCCAGACGGGAGGTATGTTGGATGCCTCGGATTACAATGATGGAAAACGCGGAGGCCGGGTGAAAGTCCGGGCTCGTATGGAGCAGATGGACAAAACACATCTGGCTATACGCGAACTTCCCTATGGTGTTACAACGGACGCGATGATAGACAGTATCATCAAAGCAACGGAGAAAGGGAAGATCAAGATCAAAAAAGTGACGGATAACACTGCTGCAGAAGTAGAGATTCTGATCGAACTGGCTCCGGGTATTTCACCGGAGGTAACCATGGATGCCCTTTATGCATTCACCAGCTGTGAGGTATCTATTTCTCCGAATGCCTGTGTAATCGTAAACGACAAGCCTTTATTCCTGACTGTAAATGATTTGCTCCAGATCAGTACAGAGCAAACCCGCGAGTTACTTCGGCAAGAGCTGGAAATAAAAAAGCGGGAAATTGAGGAAAAATGGCATTTTGCCAGTTTAGAAAAGATCTTTATTGAAAACCGGGTATATCACGAAATTGAAGAATGTGAGACCTGGGAAGCCGTACTCGAAACCATAGATCGGGAGTTGCAACGTTATGTCCAGACCCCTTCCATGAAAGCCAAAGCCGGTGACAAAAGACTTAAACTGGCCCGCGACATTACACAGGATGATATCATTCGGCTCACCGAGATCAAAATCAAACGGATTTCCAAGTTTAATTCCTTTAAAGCCGATGAGCTTATTGCCCGGTTGGAAGAAGAGTTAAATGAAGTAAAGCACAATCTGGCCAATCTGACTGATTATACCATCCTTTGGTTTGAGACCTTGCTCGAAAAATACGGCAAAGGCAAAGAACGGCGCACCGAGATTACCACCTTTGAAAATATTCAGGCTACACAGGTTGTAGCAAATAATTCCAAGCTCTACGTAAACCGAAAAGACGGGTTTATCGGCTATGGATTAAAGAAAGAAGAGTTTGTATGTGATTGCTCCGATATTGATGATATCATCATTTTCCGACGCGATGGCATTTTCCAGGTTGTCCGAATTGCCGATAAGGTATTTGTCGGCAAGGATATTATCCATGTGGACGTCTGGAAAAAAGGCGATGAGCGAACCACCTATAACATGGTGTATGTAGATGGTAAAAGCGGTCGCTCGATGGCTAAACGGTTTAACGTTACGGCCATTACCCGGGAAAAGGAATACGACCTGAGCATGGGTAATGAAAAATCAAAGGTCCACTATTTCCAGGCGCACCCGAATGGAGAAAGTGAGGTCATAACAGTAAATCTGACTCCCGGCTGTAAAGCGAAGAAAAAAGTATTTGACTTCGATTTTGAAGAAATTGCCATAAAAAGCCGGAGTTCACAGGGCAATATACTGAGCCGCTATCCGATCCGAAAGATTGTACAAAAAGAAATTGGTCAATCCACTCTAGGTGCCATGAATGTCTGGATGGATGAAGTAAGCGGCCGTCTGAATACCGACGATCGCGGCATCCACCTGGGCGCATTCGATACCGGTGATTTAATCCTTATTGTTTACAACGACGGCTCCTACGAACAAAAAGAATTGGATCTCCTGCTCCGATTTGACCCAAAAGAGTTGATTTATATCGGCAAATTTGATCCGGAAATGGTGATTAGCGCCGTGCATTACGATGGCTCGAAAGGCTGGACCATGGTCAAACGATTTGTCGTGGAAACCACTTCCCTGGATCAGCGCTTCAGCTACCTGACCGATCACAATCAAAGTAAACTGCTCTATGCTTCGGTCAAGCCGAATCCGGAAATAAGTTACAACATCAAGGTAAAATCTAAAAAGCTGGAAGGCCAAATCAATTTAGCAGAATTCATCAGCGTCAAAGGCTGGAAAGCGGCCGGAAATAAGCTAAGTGATCAAAAGCTAAGCGGCATCAAGGAGATTGATCCAAGCCAACAGCAAAAAGGATCCGGTACTGTAAAACCCGGAGACACCATCGATTTTGACCTGGATAATAACGGCCAAACCAAAATGTTTTAAGTGTTCGCTACGCTCAAGTTTAACGCGTTTGAAGCGTTTAAAACGTTTAAATCGTGAATGCCGTTGATTCGTCACAGACCAATTTATAAAGGCTCGACATTTTACCCTAGACTATAATTCTTAAGTCATAATTTTTAATTTTTATTGAGATCACTGGATCACAGAATCACTAACCCACTGAAAAACTAACCCACTGGATCACCCCCGATAGCTATCGGGGCACTAACCCACCCCCAATAGCTATCGGGGCACAGAATCACTGGACCACTAATAAACCGCCCACTCCCGGCAAAAAATCCCCCCTTTAAAAGACGGTACCCATTCAGACTGAAAAAGATGTTATTTTGCAGGAACGTAAAATTTCCCCAACTTCGGCATGACAATGAGCACTCAAATCTATTCCAACGCACTCTTAGAATCGGTCGCAGACCATGTACGAACATTTCTGGAAGAAAAACTTTCTCCAGACTACGTTTTCCATGACCTGCCCCATACGGAGCATGTGGTAGAATCAGCCCAGGAAATTGCACTTGGACTGCAACTTACTGACGAAGAACTGGAAATTATTCTGATCGCAGCCTGGTTTCATGATGTCGGATATATCGATGGGCCTCAGAATCATGAGGAACGAGGATGTGCCGAAGCCCGCAAATTTTTATCCGGAAAAAAATATCCGGAAGAAAAAATCAAACAGGTAGAAGCCTGTATCCTGGCTACCCGATTTCCGCAGAAACCGGAAAACCTGTTGGAAAAAGTGATTTGCGACTCCGACCTCAGCCATTTGGGAAAACTCATTTACTGGGATCGCTGCGGCAGAATCCGCCAGGAGATGTTGCTCACGCGCGATCGCAACATGGATGATAAAGAGTGGGTCGAGTTTGAGTTGAATTTTATGCGTCAACATGCCTACCATACCGAAGTAGCCAAAGCGCTGTATGGCAATGAAAAGGCAAAGCATATCAAACAACTCAAAAAACAACGGAAAAGATTAGATCCCGATCGGGCACTTAAAAAGAAAAAGAATGCCCAAAGATCTCTGGATTCCAATTTAGACACAGAACTTAAACAGATTCGTCTGGGGCGTGGCGTTGAAACCATGTACCGATCCACCTATCGAACACATGTAAATCTCAGTTCGATTGCCGACAACAAGGCAAACATTATGCTGAGTATTAACGCTATTATCATTTCTATTGTCGTTTCTACTCTGGTACCCGGTTTTGGAGAAAACCCAAAACTGATCATTCCGACAATTCTCCTGTTATCCGTATGCCTGATCGCAGTAGTCTTTGCCACCCTCTCGACCCGGCCCAAGGTAACTGAAGGAAAATTTACACGCGAAGACATTGAGCAAAAGCGGTCTAATCTGCTCTTCTTTGGCAACTACTATAATATGGAGCTGGAAGATTTCCATTGGGGCATGATGGAAATGATCAAAGACGACGACTTCCTCTATAGCTCAATGACCCGGGATCTCTATTATTTGGGCAAGGTTTTGGCAAAAAAATACCAATATCTGAGCATCTGTTATGCCATCTTTATGTATGGTTTAATTGGGGCGGTAGTAGCCTTTGCAATCGCTTTTGCGTTATAGTTTTAGTCTTTTGTTTTTCGTAATTTTAAGGTTCTTGATACACTCCGGTTTTCGGATAAAATCTAATTCAGGATAATATGGCATTGTCTAAAAAAATGGAATCTGCGCTTAATGAGCAGATTATTCTTGAAGCTTATGCTTCTTTCCTATACCTCTCTATGGCCAGTTGGTGCGAACAAAAAACGCTGGACGGTTGTGCTGAATTCATGCACCGCCAATCAGACGAGGAGCGTATGCACATGCTCAAATTGTTTAATTATGTAAACGAAGTGGACGGACACGCCTTAACGCCGGCTGTCAAACAAGCGCCCCATGAATGGCCTTCTGTGCAGAATTTGTTTCAACAGGTTTTCGAACACGAACAAAAAGTAACCAAGGCCATCAATAACCTGGTCGATATCGCCCTTCAGGAAAAGGACCACAGTACCTCCAATTTTTTACAGTGGTATGTAGATGAACAACGGGAAGAAGAAGCACTGATGCGCTCCATCCTCGATCGGATCAAATTGATCGGTGACGGGCCACAAAGCCTGTATTATATCGACAAAGAAGTACGCGCTATTAACACCAGAGCTCAACAAGGACCGGCTGGGGGAAAGTAATTTTTCATTAAATGTACCGCGTGTTATGCCTTTCGGACCACAACAGCCTACACCTATATCACATGCCGCTGATCGGCAACGAACAATATATGTAGCGGGTGCCAGTGGCATAAAACCAATAATTCCGATTTCAGAAACGGAATTACAATCTCAGGCAAAGCAGGCGCTTTCGCGGAAAGCGTATGATTACATAGCAGGCGGAGCCGGAAAAGAGCATACCGTAAGTCATAACCAGTCTGCCTTTAGGCAATGGCATATCTTACCCCGAATGCTCCGCGACGTTTCGCAACGGGATACCTCTCTGGAACTGTTTGGCCGAAAAATGCACAGTCCGTTTCTAACGGCGCCCATCGGTGTTTTAGAACTGGCACATAAAGAAGGCGATCTCGCTGTAGCGAAAGCTACTTCCAGTCTGGGGGTGCCCATGATTTTTTCGAGTCAGGCTTCATACCCGATGGAAAGCTGTAGTGCGCTCATGGGTAATGCGCCTCGCTGGTTTCAACTCTACTGGAGCAAATCGGATGAGTTGGTAAAGAGCCTGGTGCAACGTGCCGAAAATTGTGGCTGTGAAGCTATTGTTATCACCCTCGACACTACCCTCCTTGGTTGGCGCGAACGCGACCTCAACCTGGCCTACCTGCCTTTTCTGGAAGGCAAAGGCATTGCACAATATGTTTCCGATCCGGTTTTCCAGCAATTAATGGCAGAACCCGATTTGGCCGCTCCGGAAAAACGGAAGGTCACCGCTACTACATTACAGACGGCGTTCAAGCTAATGAATCGCTACCCGGGAAGTTTTGTTGGAAATTTGCGCTCCGGTAAACCACTCCGGGCCGTGCGGAAATTTATTGACATTTATTCCAGGCCTTCCCTAAACTGGCAGGATATTCCGAAGATCAGAGCATTTACCAAACTGCCCATATTACTAAAAGGTATCCTGCACCCTGACGATGCCAAAAAAGCATTGGAAATCGGCATTGATGGCATTATCGTCTCCAATCACGGCGGACGCCAAATTGATGGCGCAGTATCCACCATTGAAATGCTTCCGGAAATATGTCAGGCTGTCCAAGGGAAAATCCCAGTTCTGTTGGATAGCGGTGTACGCACCGGTGCCGATGTATTTAAAGCCCTTGCGCTCGGAGCCAGTGCGGTCTGCCTCGGCCGGCCCTATGCATACGCCTTGGCAATTGCAGGAGAAGCCGGCGTTCGGGAATACCTGTTAAATATGATGGCAGACTTTGAATTGACGATGGGGCTGGCAGGATGTAAAAGT
Organism: Saprospiraceae bacterium; assembly: GCA_020437105.1. GTDB lineage: Bacteria > Bacteroidota > Bacteroidia > Chitinophagales > Saprospiraceae > JAAEZH01. The sequence continues at coordinate 98,518 of JAGQWR010000002.1, read as the reverse complement.
TTGAGTGAGATTGGTCGTGCATGCCTGCGTCCGGAACATCCTTTCTAAACCTTCTCGGCACTCTTCCGATTGTATATAGGCAACACCACCAGCGCCATCACTCCCAACAGAATATTACAGCCCAATTGAATACTAAAGAACAGGATATTGGCGAAGGAAAAAGCATCTGCCTTTGCAATGCCATACATACTCACCAAACAGGCAGTAACCAGGGCATGGTAAGTCCCCATGCCGCCAGGCGAGGGGATCACAATACCCAATGCACCCACAGTAAAAACCATTAATGCAGGAAGGGCTCCCAGTTCGGCTGTAGGTGCAAAAGCGTGAAAGCCCAGATAGGTCATGAGATAGTACATAAACCAAATATTCAGGCTGTGAAGTATAAACCTGCCGGGATGTTCCAGTTTTTGAATAGTGCGAATGCCATCCAGGAAGCCGATTCCGATTCCCAGAACCTTTTTATACAGCTTGCTTGTTTTGACCTGCTGCCAAAAGATCATTACCAACAAGCCACCCAGAATACCAATAGCCAGCATCGAGATCACCAGCCATTTAAACCAGCCGCCTCCGGATTCAGCCCCCCCCGCATTCCCAAAGGAACGAAGCAGTGCCAGTATCCGATCAAATTCAATCAAAAAGGTAAAGGCAAGTACCAGAGCCAGGGTAATTACATCGGCAATGCGATCCACGACGACGGTGCCAAAGACTTTCTCGGTAGGAATGCCCTCATATCGGGCAAATGTACCTGCCCGGATAACCTCTCCAATTCGGGGGAACCCGAGATTGGCAAAATAGCCCAACATGATCGTAAAGAACCCATTGACCATACTGGGTTTGTAACCAAGCGGACGCAGGAGCATCAACCACCGTGCAGAGCGACTGATATTGCTAATCGAAAAGGCGACGAGCACCAAAAAAAGCCAGAAAAAGTTGGAGGAGGCAAAATCATCGAGGATTTTGCCGATTAAACTACAATCGGCAGCAGGTACGCCGTCTATGGCGCATTGAGCCTGCCAGGCTGCATCCTGATCCCGGTAAACCAGATAAAGTATCCCGGCACCGACACCAAAGAAGATCAGTATTTTCAGAATGTTCCAGAGAAGTTGCTTCAAAAGAAAAGATTATGGGGTCAGGCGATTGTTGTCATCCGGAAATACTGCTCGTGGTTTGAAGGTGCGGGCTTCCGCTTCATCCATCCAGGCATAGGAAATAATAATGACCAGATCGCCCACTTCGGCGCGACGTGCGGCTGCCCCATTCAGGCAAATCACACCAGACCCCCGTTCTCCTGTTATCACATAAGTTTCCAGGCGTTCTCCGTTATTGTTATTGACAATCTGAACCCGTTCCCCTTCGATAATATTGGCAGCATCCATCAAATCTTCATCAATGGTAATACTTCCAACGTAGTTCAGGTTGGCTTCAGTAACCTTTACGCGGTGAATCTTGGACTTAAACATCTGTAACATCATAGGAAGCGGCGCAATTTTGAATTCTTAGTTTTGAATTTTTAATTGGCTGATAATCAACATCTTATTGCCAGTATCAGGACTTGATCATTTAAACGACTCTAAATTAGGACGCAAAAATAGGTAAAATTCAACGCAATCCATTCGAACTGCTTTTATGGGAAACATCCAAATGTGGCATTGGGTTTTATAAGCCCATTAAAGACGAAACAGACTGGCCGGAGTAACGCTGTTTTTATTCAAAAAGCAAATTGTCAATCAGACGCACCTCCCCGACCCAAACAGCAGCACAAATAGCAGTTTCCTGACCTTTCTGGAATCGATCAATCGGTTGAAGGTTTTTTGTTTCAACGACTTCGATGTATTCAGGTTGGAAGCCTTTAATTTTTTTCAGGTGTAGCATGGCCCGGTTTTGGATTTCCGGCGGTCGGAAACCGGCTTTACGCCATTTTTTGGCAGCCAGGAGGGTTTGATAGATATTGGCAGCCAGTTCTTGTTGTTCCGGACTTAAACGCCGATTTCTGGAACTCATTGCCAGTCCGCTGGGCTCTCGAACAATCGGACAAAGTACCAACTCAACATCCGAGTTCAACTGCTCAAGCATAGAACGCACGATCAAAAACTGCTGGAGATCTTTTTGGCCCATAAACATGGCATCAGGTTGTAGGATTTCGAGAAATCGTAAAAGAACCTGAGCCACTCCCGCAAAATGTCCTGTCCGATGTGCCCCTTCCATAACCTTATCCAACAGTCCGAAATCAAACTCGGGTGTGCCGGCATAATCGGCTGGATACATATCTCCTACTTCTGGCAAAAATAAAATATCACAATCGGCTTCAACCAGCATTGCGATATCCGCAGCCTCTCGTCGGGGGTATTTATCCAAATCGGATGCCTCATTAAACTGGGTTGGATTGACAAAAATGCTGCAAACGGTCAGGTCACATGCTGCCTTTGATTGCTGAATAAGAGACAGGTGCCCTTCATGGAGTGCCCCCATGGTGGGAACAAAACCTAATCGCTGGCTGTTTTGCTTTGACAGGTGTAAAAAGCGGCTAATTTCCTCAACCCTTTTGAATAACAACATATTGGATACAGGATCATCGTTCTTATGAACAGGCCAGCTAATTTAGTAATTAGACAAGATTGCGAAAAATAGCGCTTTTTTCGTATTTTTGCAGCCTTGTTTGTAGGCTGATCGAGAAAGATCAAAATTTTTTGAAATTATGAGTAAGAAGAAGGTCCTGATAGTTACGCAGGAAATGCAGCCTTACACCGCTTTGTCGGAAATTTCTGAAATCGCAAGACAATTACCCCAATACGCACAGGATAACGGTTTAGAGGTTCGGATTTTAATGCCGCGTTTTGGCTCAATCAACGAAAGACGACACAGACTTCACGAAGTAGTTCGACTTTCCGGGATGAATATTATTGTTGATGACGATGATTACCCGTTAATTATTAAAGTAGCCTCCCTTCCGGGCGCTCGGATGCAGGTGTATTTTCTCGACAACGAAGACTTCTTTAAGCGCAAGAACACCTTTTTAGACGAGAAAGGCAAACCTTTCGAAGACAATCCGGATCGGATGATCTTCTTTTGCAAGGGGGTGCTTGAAACTGTCAAAAAATTTGGTTGGCCGCCAAATATTATTCACTGCCACGGATGGATGACCAGTCTGATCCCGGCATACGTGAAGACAGCGTATAAAAAAGAGGCTCTGTTCCAGCAAACTAAGGTCGTATATTCTGTTTATGACGGAGAAATGACGGACAACTTCTCAGATGATTTTTACTCTAAAGCAAGTATAAATAATCTAACTGAAGCAGAACTTTCTACTTATCAGAACGGAGATAAAATTGCTCTGCACCAGGGCGCAATTAATTTCTCTGACGCGCTGATAGTTGGAAGCGAAAACCTGAGTGCGAACGTTACTAAATTGTTGGAAGAATCAGGCAAACCTACCCTGGAACGCCAGGAAGGAGATACCATGATGTCTGCCTATCTTGATTTTTATGGTTCACTAATGGAAGAGGAAGTAGAAGGCTAATCAAATTAGTCGCTTTACAACCTTTCTACTCGTCCATTTGCTCTATTGATTGGTTTCTTGAAGAACAGGCTATGTGCCTTTCTCTTCGCTAACCATAAAAATGCAAATTATCGAAATTCTTATGAAGCAATTTCTTACTGCTGCCGGGCTGATTCTGGCATTAGCGCTATTTTCTTGTAGCAAACCGACCATCGTTGGATCCGACTTATTAGATCAGGATCAGCTCGATCTGGGTTTCTCAGATACGATGAGTCTCATTGGATATACAGTTTTAACAGATTCAGTCAGGACTTATGCACCGGATTTTAATGATCAATTGATCGCCTATCTGGTCGGACAAATGCAGGATCCGGTTTTCGGTCAATCATTGGCTCGTGTAAATGCCGAGTTTCGCCCTGGTACTGAGGAGCCTGATTTTGCCAATGCAGTGCTGGATTCGGTCGTATTGGCACTCCCATATTATGCCTTTAGCCGCTATGGTGACTCAACAGAATTTTACGGAATTGACGTACGCCTCCTGTCCGAGCGAATGGATCGGGAAGAAATAATATACTCCAACCAAGTCTATCAAACAGGTGACTTAATTGGTAGCAGCGCCTTGTTTAAGCCACGTAGTGGGGATAGTATTACCATTCAGGTACATGGAGGTGATATTGACGAAACGACAAAACTCCCGCCCCAATTACGCATCCGAATGGATGATAGTTTTGGCGCCGATTTACTAAGTCAGCCTATTGAAGTTTTTGAAGACGACTCCCTCTTTTTGGATGTTTTCCCGGGCATACAACTTGCTCCCAATACGATTAATGCCGGCATGAATGCCTTTAATCTGCGCACAAGTAGTGCAAACGCCGGGTTTTTTGTGTACTACCATGTGGACGAAGATTATAGCACATATCAGTTTCAGTTTAACAGCCTGAGTGCTCGGATGACTTCATTCGAACACGATTACACAGGTTCTGTAGTTGAATCCTTTATCGACGATAAAGAAAAAGGAGATAGCCTGATTTTCCTCCAGGGAATGTCAGGTGCCAGTTTTATTATTGAAATACCAAACGCAGCCTTTTTTGCGGATAAAGTGATTAACCGCGCCGAATTGGAACTGAGTGCGATTACGCTTCCGGAGGACTTGTTTTCACCTTTTACGCCGGTACTCCAGCTGATCGCCTCCGAAGTAACAGATACCGGTCTGGCCATTATTGACGATGTCGCTTTTGGGCTGGATCAGGGAAGTTTGGAAGAATTGTTTGGTGGTGTATATACAGACTCTGAAAATCCACCCAAGTTTCATTTGAACCTTTCTGCCCAGTTGCGCAAAATGAGCCTGGGCCAGGCATCAAATAAAATCCAGGTTACCGTGCTTGCTCGTCCGGAATTAGCGACCAGAATCGTACTATCCGGGCCAGGGAATTCGTTTAATCCGGCCATTTTAAAGGTGAATTTTACTAACTTGTAGTTCTGTAGGCCTTATATACCCAGGCGCAAGTGGTTTGGGAAATTTTAACAACTTTATTTTTTTGGCCTACAAGGCAAAAAACGTAGACATAGCCTTAGCTCTGGCGCCCCGATAGCTATCGGGGTTTTAACGAAGTAGGACGTAAAAAGAAAAAGATAAAAAGCCCAAACCACTTTCGTTTGGGTATAAGTACAATTTTATAGGTTTAAAACAGTCATTCTTTTTGTTTGCCCTTAACTAAATAAGACTGTTTTCCGTTTAATAACTGATGCCCCGTTTTTTTCCTTGAACGAATATATTACGGGAACAATTGAGAACAACCCCATTGATGTATTATGTGTGGAATAGTAGCTTATATTGGTGAAAAAGATGCCTATCCAATTCTGATAAACGGTCTTAAAAGGCTGGAATACCGAGGATATGACAGCGCCGGAATAGCCCTTCAAAACGGCGGTGTACGTATTTTTAAGAAAAAAGGAAAGCTTCAGGAATTGCTGGACCATTTGGATGGCAAAGATTTGATCGGCCATGCCGGTATCGGGCACACACGTTGGGCTACCCACGGGAAACCAGATGACCTGAACGCACATCCGCATTGCTCGGAAAACCACCGCCTGACTATTGTACACAACGGGATTATCGAAAATTATGCCCTCCTAAAACGTGCGCTCGAAAAAGAAGGACGGAAATTCTTTACCGAAACAGATACCGAAGTACTTGTCAATTTGATCGAGTTTATTCAGGATAGTGATCAACTTCCCCTGGAAGAAGCCGTTCGGGTTGCCCTGAATAAAGTAATCGGAGCCTACGCCATTGTAGTGATGGACTCTAAGGATCCGCTCAAACTGGTAGGCGCCCGGAAATCAAGTCCGCTGGTTATTGGTATCGGAGAAAACGAGGGCGAATTTTTTATGGCCTCGGATGCTACCCCGATTGTGGAACATACCAAACGGGTTGTTTATCTGAATAATGAAGAAATCGCAGTAGTTGGTCCTACCACTGGCTTGCAGATAAAGACCATTAGCAATAAGATCACAACACCTCATATCCAGGAGCTCGATATGGAGCTCGAAAAACTGGAAAAAGGCGGTTTTGATTTTTTCATGGCCAAAGAAATTGATGAACAAAGCCAGACGATCGCCGACTGTATGCGTGGTCGCTTAAATGCATCAGAAGGCTGGGTTCGACTAGGCGGTTTAGAAGAACATATCACCCGGATCTCTGAAGCAGATCGATTTATTATTGTAGGATGTGGTACTTCCTGGCATTCCGGCCTTATCGGCGAATACTTGTTTGAAGAACTGGCTCGTATGCCGGTTGAAGTGGAATACGCCTCTGAATTCCGGTATCGCAATCCGGTACTTAGCGAAAAAGATGTAGTGATTGCCATTTCGCAATCCGGTGAAACCGCAGATACACTTGCCGCACTGGAATTGGCACGCGAAAAAGGAGCCCTGCTCTTTGGTATTGTGAACGTAGTTGGTTCTTCCATTGCCCGAATGACTGATTCCGGATCGTATATTCACGCCGGACCGGAAATTGGAGTAGCTTCAACCAAAGCTTTTACCGGACAGGTTACACTGCTCACCATGATGGCGCTTAGCGTAGCTTACAAAAGAGGCACGCTGTCTAAATCATATTATCAGCGTTTACTAAATGAGTTGGAGCTTATTCCGGCTAAAGTAGAAGAAGTACTTCGTACCTGCCAGTCAAAGATTGAATATATTGCAGGTGAAATTAAAGATGCGACCAACGCCCTTTATCTCGGACGTGGGTACAATTTCCCGGTGGCACTGGAAGGTGCCCTGAAGTTAAAAGAGATTAGCTATATCCATGCAGAAGGATATCCCGCTGCAGAGATGAAACATGGTCCGATCGCACTCATTGATGAAAACATGCCAGTGATTGTGATTGCAACCAACAAAAGCGCTTATGAAAAAATTGCCAGCAATGTTCAGGAAGTAAAAGCCCGAAAAGGCATGGTCATTGCGGTAGTAAATAAAGGAGAGGAAGTCATATCTAAAATGGCTGATTATACCATTGAGATTCCGGATACTATTGATCCGCTCACTCCGCTGCTTTCTGTCATTCCATTGCAGTTGCTCTCCTACCACATTGCCGTTTTACGGGGCTGTGATGTTGACCAACCGCGGAATTTGGCAAAATCAGTAACCGTAGAATAATTACAAATTCGAAGAAAGTAAAAAAACATGGATTACAATTCCCAGCGTGAAAAGCTGGTTATACCAGAATATGGCCGAAACGTTCAGAATCTGATCACACACGCCAAAACAATTGAAGATAAAGCCGAGCGTCAGCGATTTGTGCAGGAGATTATCCGGCTGATGATGCAGATGAATCCACAGAATAAAAACATGGATGACTTCCGCGAGCGCGTTTGGAACCACTTATATCGCATTGCAGATTTCGATCTGGATGTTGATCCGCCGGAAGGCATCGACAGCAATAAAGAGTACGTTCGGAAAATTCCGGAACAAGTTCCCTACCCTACAGCAGAACACCGGTTTCGCCACTACGGCCATAACGTGCAACAACTTATTGACAAGGCTTTGTCAATGGAGCCGGGAGCAAAACAGGACGAGTTCGTCATGGTCATCTGCTCTTATATGAAATTAGCTTACCGCACCTGGAATAGAGAGCACTTTGTCAGTGATGATGTTATCGTTGGCGATCTGCAAGCCCTTTCCAATGGCAAGTTGACCCTCAAAGAAAATTTACCCATAGAAAACCTGACTTCACCAACACGGAATACCCGTAAACGTCCGATGGGTAATAATAGTAAATCGAGCCACAAAGGATCCAAGGGTGGCAGTAAAGGACCACATAAAGGCGGTCACCGCAGTAAAGGCGGCGGAAAACGTAAATAACCCGAATTAACTTTCCCCTACCCCATGGTTTTGGATGCATTTGAAGTAGAAGGCAGTCACCTGTTAAGTGGAACTATTACCCCTCAAGGAGCCAAAAACGAAGCCCTCCAGGTACTCTGCGCTACCCTGTTGACTAAAGAAGACGTATTTATCTCGAATATCCCCGATATTCTGGATGTACGCAGACTCATAGAATTACTATCCGGACTTGGAGTAGAAATCGAGCTTCTTTCAAAAGGATCCTATCGGTTTTGTGCGGCAAATATCGATATGGACTACCTGAGTTCAGAAGGTTTTCGGGAAACCGCCCGCCAAATCCGTGGATCTGTCATGCTAATCGGTCCGCTACTGGCCCGACTCGGACAGGCTTTTCTGCCACAGCCCGGTGGGGATAAAATTGGCCGAAGAAGACTGGATACCCATTTTCTTGGTTTGCAGAAACTTGGTGGGGAGTTCCGCTACGATAGCGAACGAAACCAATATTCCATCCAGTGTGCCCAATTAAAAGGCACGTATATACTAATGGATGAGATTTCCGTAACCGGATCGGCCAATGTAATTATGGCCGCTGTACTCGCGGAAGGTACGACCACTATCTATAATGCAGCCTGCGAACCTTATGTGCAGCAATTGTGCCGCATGCTTCATCAGATGGGTGCTAAAATCAATGGAATCGGCTCAAATATGCTGGTCATTGAAGGGGTGGATCAACTTTCCGGTACCAGGCATCGCCTGCTTCCTGACATGATCGAAATTGGCAGCTTTATTGGTATGGCTGCCATGACACAATCTGAGATTACCATTGCTGATGCTCAACCGGAACAATTAGGTAATATCCTTTCCATCTTCGAACGGCTCGGCGTACAGCTCCAGGTACAAGGTCAAAATATTTATATTCCGGCTCAGGACCATTATGAGATTCAGACATTTATTGATGGGTCAATCTTAACGGTTTATGATGCCCCCTGGCCAGGTTTTACTCCCGACTTAATGAGTATTGTACTCGTACTGGCTACTCAGGCAAGAGGCAGCGTACTGGTACACCAAAAGATGTTTGAAAGCCGCCTGTTTTTTGTGGATAAGCTCATAGATATGGGCGCGCAAATTATCCTCTGTGATCCACACCGCGCTACTGTGATCGGACTCGACCGGAAATACCCCCTTCGAGGCATCAAAATGACCTCCCCGGATATCCGGGCTGGTGTAGCATTGTTGATCGCAGCCCTTTCAGCTAAGGGAACCAGCATCATAAATAATATCCATCAGATTGATCGGGGCTATGAAGCTATTGATGACCGACTACGTAGCCTGGGCGCCCACATAACACGTATTTAATATGATCATCTATAATGTGACGGTTAAAGTTGAGCCGGAAGTGCAGGAAGACTGGCTCCAATGGATGAAAAACATCCATATCCCGGATGTAATGGATACCGGGTATTTTTTAAAATACAAACTTACCCGGGTCATTTCGATGGACGAAGCAGATGGGGTGACCTATTCTATCCAATATACCTGCCAGGATATGGCTACTCTGCATCAATATCAGATAAATCATTCCGCCCGATTACAAGCCGAACACAACGCCCGCTATCTCCATAAATTTGTCGCTTTTAGAACCCTGCTTGAAGTATTGGCCGAGTAGCACAAAAAAGCCATAGAATTTATTTATTTTTGCCTGCGAAAATTCGCTAATAATGCACATGCCTTATTGTTTTGGCCTTGTTATTAGTGTAATAGACATGTTCTGAGGTTTTACCCATCCAAATAAAATCAGCATCTATGATCTTTTCGCTCACAGAAGAACAGTTGGCTGTGCAGGAAGCAGCTAGAGAATTTGCCCAAAACGAACTCAAACCAGGTGTCATTGAACGCGATCGGGATATGATATTCCCGAAAGAGCAGGTGCAGAAAATGGGTGAACTGGGTTTGTTAGGGATGATGGTTGCTCCTGAATACGGTGGAAGCGGGATGGACAGCTTATCCTATGTATTAGCGATGGAGGAGATTTCCAAAATCGATAATTCCTGCTCCGTAGTAATGTCTGTCAACAACTCACTCGTTTGTTGGGGGATTGAAACATACGGAACCGAAGAACAAAAACAAAAATACCTCCCCAAACTTGCCAGCGGTGAATGGATCGGATCTTTCTGCCTTTCCGAACCGGAAGCAGGAAGTGACGCAACCAGTCAACGCACAACAGCAATCGACAAAGGGGATCACTATGTACTTAATGGTACCAAAAACTGGATCACTAATGGCGGCACATCCAGCCTCCACCTGGTTATTGCTCAAACAGATGCAGACAAAGGCCATCATGGCATTAATGTATTGATTGTTGAAACCAGTTGGGATGGCGTAGAAATTGGTGCCAAAGAAGATAAATTGGGGATTCGGTCTTCCGATACCCACACCATCATGTATAATGATGTGATAGTTCCAAAAGAAAATCGCATTGGGGAAGATGGTTTTGGCTTCAAATTTGCCATGAAAACCCTGGCAGGAGGTCGTATTGGTATAGCCTCTCAGGCTCTCGGAATTGCAGCAGGTGCTTATGAATTAGCCCTTGCTTATTCCAAAGAACGGGAAGCTTTCGGGAAAGCAATCAGCCGCCACCAGGCCATTGCCTTTAAATTGGCAGATATGGCTACAGAAATTGAAGCTGCCCGTTTACTTGTTTATCGCTCAGCGTGGCTCAAGGACCAAAAACTGAGTTATGATACAGCAAGCTCTATGGCTAAGTTATTTGCCTCTGAAGTTGCTATGCGGCATACAGTAGAAGCTGTTCAGATTCATGGTGGGTACGGCTTTGTAAAAGAATACCACGTAGAACGGCTGATGCGTGATGCGAAGATCACTCAAATTTATGAAGGCACTTCGGAGGTTCAACGAATCGTTATCTCTCGGAGCATTTTAAAAGGACAATTGTATATTCCGGTTTATGGAGGGGAACAGCTGGAAGTGTAACACGTCGTTTGCACGCCCTGTTAAATAGTATATGAATCTTAAAATATGGGCGGATCAATTCAGCTGGTAAAAATTTTTGGTATTCCGCTGCGAATACACTGGACCTTCTTCCTGCTTTTTGGAGGATTGGCTTTTTTCGGATGGTCTCAAACCGGCAGTTTTTCTTATTTACTTTGGTCGAGCTTATTCCTTTTGTCTGTTTTTGCCTGTGTAGCGCTTCACGAATTTGGCCATGCCCTCACAGCAAGGAGATATGGCGTCAAAACCGTTGACATAATTTTATCCCCAATTGGAGGGATCGCCCGGCTGGATAAACTTCCGGAAAAACCCTGGCAGGAATTTTCGGTTGCTATTGCCGGCCCCCTGGTAAATATTGGAATCGCACTCTTGCTTGCTCCTTTTCTTTTTTTGATCGACAGGGAGAATACAGATACCTTTCTAAACCTTCTGTGGAATGGAAATCTCCCCAGGCTCCCGGTGCTGCTTTCTTCTTATTTTGCAGCTTCCCTTTTTATCCTCAATTTAAGTCTGGCATTTTTCAATCTCATTCCCGCCTTTCCAATGGACGGTGGACGAATTTTTCGCGCCCTCTTGTCTATGCCCCTGGGCAGGCTTCGGGCTACTCAAATAGCCTCGGTGGTCGGACAGGTATTTGCTGTATTAATGGTCTTGTATGGTCTGTGGACTTATAGTATTATCCTGGCCTTTATCGGAGTCTTTATCTTCTTTTCTGCCGCGCAGGAATATCGGTTTATGCAAACGGAAAGTTTGTTGTCTAAGGAAACTGTAAAGCGCCTGATGCGTCGGAACTTCACCTTATTGACGGCTTCAGATCTGCTCCAAAAACCATTGGATCTATACCTGCAGGGAGCTGAACGCAATTTTCTGGTAGCGGGAGATACAGATGAAGTACCCATAGGGATTTTACCCGAAATTGCTTTGATGGATGCGCTAAAAATGGAACAGGTAATTGGGATAGTAGAAGATTATATTATCCCGATACACCCGGCACCGATTTCAAAGGATATGAATCTTCGGGAGGCATACGATTTGATGCAACAATCAAATCGGGAAACGCTGGTTATTGGGGATGATGCGGGGCAGATTATCGGAATTCTGGAGATGTACCAGATTCATTTTTACCTGCAACTCCAACAACGCCTGAAGAAGAGTTAGGACAAAAAAAGGGCGAATCCGAAGATCCGCCCTTTCGGTCTATTCTACTATTATAACTTTGCTTTTATTAAAGCCGTAACGTCTTCCGATTCATTTGCGAAAAGGATTACGTTGAGTGCAGCCACATCAAAAATGATGTCGTAGCCTTTTTCCTTTCCAACCGCATCAATGGCGAGTTGTACTTTTTCCAGAATCGGACTGTAAAGCTGATCCCGTTTATTCTGGATTTTTACCATCGCATCATTCTGAAGCTTCTGAAGGTTTTGTTGCTCCGCAGTTAGTGCAGCTTCCTGATCCTGCATTTGCTTAGGCGTAAGGGTACCGGTATCAGCAGCTTGCAGGTATTCCTGCACCTTAGCGTTAAATTCTGTTTCCTTATCCTTCAGTTCTTTTGTAAGCTGTTCCTGAAGAGTCTTCAATTGCGCATCCGCAGATTTTGTTGCCGGCATCTCTACCAGAATCGCGGCAGAATTGGTGTAGCCAAATTTTTGAGCTAACACAGCTGTTGTTTGCAATGACACAAAGCCTGCCAACAACAACACTACTTTAAAATTAACTTTCATTGGTTCTTATAATTAAATTCACCCTGGAGGGCTAAAAAAAATTCCGTACAAAAGTAGGGAACTGATTCAATACAAAAGTGTAGCTATTCCAAAGATTGGTTGGTTACACGTTGATATTTTGACGAAACAATCTAAAAACTGTAACATTTTACCTTACCTCTCTTCCGTCGTTTGGAAGTAGAAGGGACTCCGCGCTCGGAGGCAGCCTGAAAACCAGGCACTTTCACTCCGAAATAAAAATCCATTCCACTCAGATTCGATTTGCCCATTAGAGAGGCTATATTATCAGACCCTATCGTTATTACACCGACCCTGGCTGCTACTCCGACCTGCACCTGATTATATTCCAATAAAACCACAGGCAGACTAAATTCAAACCATTTATGCTCAAATCGGGGCGTTATAGCCAAAATATTATCTCTGGTAACAGCTAAATCTCCAACCGGTACCCGTTGTACCAAAATGGCATTGACAAAAAAGAAATCATTGAAGGAGTAATCTGCAGACAGTGTCAATGCTGTTGGTGTCCAAATCCGATATTGGCTCCCAGCCGAGGATAATAAGGAATCTGCGAGGGCTTGTTCGCTAAATTTTTTGACTACGGCCGGAATGTCTTCTATCCCGGTGAAAAAATCGTATGCGCCCCCATCGATCAGTATCAGGGAATCAGCCGACACTATTTGCGGATTTGCATTCTGGCGAAAATTGACAGAACCAATATCAAGGATAGAGGCACCGAATTGCCATTTTGGTGCTTCATCATACCCATCGACGATATAAGTAAAACCTAAATCCAGCCCCAAGCCGTACCCATTAAATTTAGGTGACAAATTGTAGGGATCCAGGTTTGAACTCGTATATCCAAAGCGCAATTGCGCGATGTTGGAGGTAAATTGAAGGTCGGGTAATTTGGTAAAATCCACCTGTTCCTCGCTTTTGAAATAGAAGCCTTCCATGCCGGCTAAAATCTTAGCATTCAAGCCCAGGCCGATTCGGCCAACATTGGTCTCTATAGAAAACCCATAATTAAAACCAACTTCACCCCAGAGCATGATCGCCCCCGCGAAAGGCTCCACATCAAAGGAATCGTAGAATTTTTGACCGAAATATGGAAAATAGCTAAATCCCTTCGGTACCTGGTGGCTGCCTCCTCCTCCGCGTACACCGGTATAAAGGCCAAACGTTTGACCATCATCCCGTTTGATCATAAACCCGGGACCCATAATATTCAAATTTCCTGTACCATATCGTTTTCGGGAACCCTCCTGGTAATCAACTACAAATACCTTCTCCCCTACCGGCACTTCGCCAGGTGAAAGATCGGGACGCTCGTATAGGGAAGCATCTAAATTTCGGGCTCGCCACAGATCCAACAAACTGGTATTCTCAACAAAGAAATAATTATTATCTCCAAACAAAGAAACACCCCCCAACTGTGCTTCCCAGGTTTGCCGGGAGGCTATATTGTGTGCCGGATTCAACTGCATACCGGCTACTCCGCTGTAATTGCTTAACCGCATCCCCAACTGGTTTTGACCAAAACCAGTTCCCGCCAAGATCAAACATAAAAATCCAATTACTCCCCATTTTTTCATTTCTCGAAATTTCATTCCCAACTAGTTAGACTTTATAGTTTTAACAAGTATATATCTGTTAGCAATTGATGTAGTGTAATTGTTCAGTGGGAGGGGGAAAAACAAAAAAAAACTGGTGCCGGGCGCTTTCTGTCTAATTCAATAAAGTCCAAATCTTCGGACCAAAAATAAGGAACCCAACCAAAACCGCACCAATCGCCATAAAAAGAACTGCGGCAGCTGCCAAGTCTTTGGTTTTCCCGGCAAGCGGATGAAAATCCGGCGACACTAAATCTGTTAAGTTCTCAATCGCAGAATTAAAGGCCTCGGCAGCCAAAACACCAAAAATAGTGACAATCACTATGCACCATTCCAAAATGGATATTTTAAGCAAAAAACCAGACACAGTTACTACTAACGCCACAAACAAGTGAATCCTTGCGTTGGGTTGGGATGTAAAAAGTTCTCGGATGCCAATCCCTGCAAATTTAAAACTCCTGATTCGACTTTTGAGCATCTTTTTGATATTCCGAAATTTATTTAAGTTGGTAGGTACCAATAATCCCTAACTGTTTAGTTTCCTCCGAATTAATTGTCGCGAAATACAAACATTGAATATCCTTTGTATGAAAAATATGGTCAAACGGTATGTTAAGCAAACTTAAGGAACCACTTGGGTAAGCCGATAAAAGCCCCTTTCGACTATCCTGTAATTGCAGCTCCTCCCGGAATTTCAAAATCTCATTTGACCAGGGTACCAGTTGAAATTGCCCGAAAACCAACATGGGAAGCTTATCGTCTTTGGTTTCTTCAACCGCTAATTCTAAATGCTCTTTAATGCGCTCATAATCCAATTGGCTTAATGCCGGGTATGTCTGAATACTCAACAGCTCCACCAAATGGTTCTTATCCACACGGATTGTTCCTTTCAGAATGGGAATATTTCTATAGTGGAAGGTGTCAATTTTTTCAAAAGGAATCTTCGAATACAGCGCCAGACCAAAAATATCTACATCCGGAAGCTCAAAAGAATAGGGATACCTGCCCTCCAATTTTTCTTCCAGCCAACTGGCCCAGATCGGACTCAACTCCTGTACGGAAACCAGATCAGGATCTGTTTCCAGAATCATGGCAAGGGCTTCCTGGTGCCCTTCATTAATATTGGCAGCACTGAAATGTGCCATGCTAAAAGTGGGAGAGCTGTTTTCGACAAGCGAAGTTTGTTCCGGGATACCATCCGTGCGGTTTTTCAAAAAAGAACACAATACAGCACAGCAGGTAAAACTTAAAAAAAGTAATTTATTCTGTCCTACCAGCATAAAGAAAAAACCCAGAAACAGATAAAAAAGCATAACCCGAACCGCATTATCCACCCCCAATTTAAAGACAAGCGCATTGGGCGGATTCATTACCAGAATGAGTTCTAAGATCATTAAACTGGCAATGAGCACGCTTACTACAGGATGCCTAAAGAAATTTCGAATATTCATTCCTTTTTCCAAAATGCTCTATTTACAAATATTAAAGCGCCATTATCGAAAATCCTTAGCCAATACACAGCTAATTTTCTGTTCGAATTTCCTCCCATCCGGGTGAAAATACTCAATCCATATTACATAAATTCCCATGGAGGCCAAATCGCCATTCTCTGTATCGCCAGCCCACTGAAAGCTGCCGGAACCCGCTAAAAGCGCATTTGCAGCGAGTACCCGGATCTGCCTTCCCTGTGTGTCAAATACCCGGATATTTGCCACAAAATCAGGTTCCTCCAAATCATAATCAAGCAACAAGACATCCCGGAATCCATCTCCATTCGGAGAAAAGGAGGGATATGCTAAGCGAAACAGATTTCCCGAACGATCCTCAAACAGATTAGAATTTGGCGCAGTTGGAGTGGCAAAACCTGCTGTGGCTGCCGCCGAATGCCAATTCGAAGACACATTGGTCGAATCACTCAATCGCAAACGCTCCAAAGAAACGCCTCTGGTTTCATCCAGCAGGGGATGGTGCATTTCTTCCGTATAATCAAATACATCCAGGATGACTGCAGCTCCCTCTATTCCCGGGGATACGATTGTCACATTCCCGGAAGGAGTCCCAAAAGTCGGAAGATCTGTCTGTACCAAGAGTCCCGGATCAGGTACCTCATATCGTTCTAAAATATCTGCCGGAGACTCCGTAAGTACGACGTAATCTCCCGGAAAAATCAGGCGGGAGACCGAAAGTCCAACCAGTGAATCACTCGCCTCCTGTATGTTTCCAATTACCAGGTCATTTAAATCAATAGGCCGATCGCCAGCATGAAATAATTCCACAAAATCACTGCCCCCAACTTCCGGATGAAAGAGTAATTCGTTGATCAACAAATCACCTTTACCGGGTATTGCCGGTAAACCAAAACGCACTTCCGATAAACCTGTTGCCGGGTTGCCAATGCAATCTGTTAACCCGTTCGATAAACTCAGCGTATAAACGGTAAAAGAATCAAGGGGCTCATCTAACAGTAAATTTACCCGATCATGTAGAAACGGATCTATATTGGCTGCACCAATCGAGATAGGCGGATCAATGATATAATTTGCAGGATCAGAAGCAAAGTCGGTATCCAAAAATTCATCAAACTGTACAAACAGTTCATAGGCGTCTTCCGGATAAACTTGCAGAAGCCGGGGACCAAAAGTATCCGGCGTTTCTGAGTGTACCGAATTGGGGGCACCTGGTGTACCACCACTTAAACTCTCTGATGCAATCCAGTTTTCAGCATCGGCACAAGGCGCCTCGGGATTGATCATTTCCAGCGTCCAACCGCCATCTTTTTTAGCAGAAGACCGGTACCATTCATCTGTGTAAGCCACTACATGGATAATGGATAAATCCGCCCCAAGTAATACCAGCTGATCTCCGGAGTTTACCAAAGCAGGAAAATTTGACAGCCCCAGCACCGAACCGTAAGGCGCTAAATCGGCAGCATCATCTTCGTCACACAAAATTAAATACGTGCCTGGAGCAAATAGATAGTCCGGCAAAACCGCCGGGGTACTGCCACTACTGATCGACCAGCCTTCTAATTGAAAAGTCTTGGCAGAGGGATTATAAATTTCGATGAATTCAGCATCCGGCAGTCCGATAGATGGCGTAGGATCTGCCATAATCTCATGCATTAATACCTCAAAAGGTAAGGGCATACTCAGTTCCTGATAGTCAAAATCCAAACTGGCAGATGAAATGGCATTTTGGGCCAGGTCCTCCACCCCCGAGACCGTCAGAGAATAAGACGCTCCATTCTGAAGCGGATTACCCAGCGTGAGTGTAAGTTCCGTAGGAATCCCCACATCCAATTGCGCCGTTACAGGCATCCCAATTCCAGCATCAATAGTATAGTTGTCCGGCGCTTCCGCGGAAAGCGGATCCAGGGCCTCATTAAATGTGACACGGAGTTGGGTCGCAGATTCGGCAACGACCTCCAATAATTGAGGCGGATCCAGATCCTGATAAATGGGATCAATCAGCAGGTCATCAAAAAAGAAGTGTTCGTTTCGGGTACTGGTATAGTTGCACACAAAGCCAAAATTGGCACTGGTGGAAAAGGTAGCATCCACTGCCTGTCCTTCCAATTGAAAATTGGTACCTCCGCTATAATCGGCATAAAGTGCCCATTCGCCAACAGTAGAGCGGGTAATGCGCACCCGAGCCTGTGCAGGAGCTAAGCCAAGGGCCCCGGCAGTACCACTGATCAATAAGGTTGAAGATCCATTCGACTCCCGATAAAGTTCCAGGGCATCCGTATCGCCACTTACTCCACCCAGTTTTACATAATATCCGTCCTGATCTGCTGTCAAATCGCTGGTAGCAGCGCCCAGATAAACCAAGCCATAATTGCTTGACGAAGGCGCAAAGTCCAGTAGAAAATAAAATTCCCAGGTGGTAGCAGCCGATGTGGAAGTAGGGGCCGGCAGATACAGAAAAGAGGTATTTGAAGAGCCCGGGGCCGGATCCAGAAGCTGCAATTCGGAATTCAAATTGACGCTAAACAGCGCCGTATTACCCAACCAGGCAGGATTGTTTGTAAAATCCCCATCAGAAAAATCATCCTGCAGCTGCGCAGAGAGCACGAAAATCGAACAGGAGAAAAAAGCACATAGTATCCACCTCAATGCAAAGTGGCAGGAATTATTCGTAAACATGACATGTTTAATATTTGGGCGAAAAAATATACCGAATTCGAATTTACACAACATACGACAGGCAAGCCCAAATCGTTTATTGCTTTGCAGTAATAGAAATGGATTATGAGGATTTCAATTTACGACCTTTTCGAAAGATAATAAGAAAACTCCTCCAAAAGCGCTGCCTCAATATAGGAAATCCGGTATCTTAGCGGCTACCATTTGAAAAAAGAAAAAATGAAAGTAGCAATTATTGGTGCAACTGGTTTAGTTGGCACAGTTATGCTGAAAGTATTAGAAGAGCGGGCATTTCCCGTTTCTGAATTATTTCCGGTTGCTTCAGACCGTTCCAAAGGCAAAAAAGTTACCTTTAATGGACAGGAGTACCCCGTTTATTCCCTGGCTGAAGCAGTAAAAGCTGCTCCGGATCTGGCACTTTTTTCTGCAGGTGGCAGTGTTTCTCTGGAATGGGCTCCCAAATTTGCAGCTGTTGGCACGATCGTAGTTGACAATTCCAGTGCCTGGCGCATGGAACCAGATAAAAAACTAATCGTTCCGGAAGTGAATGGCATGGCTCTGGATTCAACCGACAGAATTATTGCCAATCCAAACTGCTCGACCATCCAAATGGTTGTTGCCCTGGCTCCGCTTCATGCGGCCTACGGATTGAAACGCCTGGTAATCTCTACCTACCAATCCTTTACCGGTACAGGAGTTCAGGCGGTAAAACAATACCAACTGGAGCGAAATGGGTTTAAGCCACAAGCAGAAGAACGGGCTTATCCGCATCCGATTTTTGAAAATTGCTTACCGCACTGTGATGTTTTCCTGGAAAACGATTACACGAAGGAAGAAATGAAATTAGTCCATGAAACCCGTAAGATTATGGGTATTCCCGGACTTAAAGTAACAGCGACAGCCGTACGGGTACCGGTTCATGGCGGCCATTCTGAATCTGTCAATGCAGAATTCGAACGGCCATTTGATATCCGGGAAGTACGAAAACTACTTGAAACTGCACCAGGCATTACCCTCGTGGATAATCCCGGTCAGAATCAATATCCGATGCCACTTTTGGCAAAAGACCAGGATGATGTATTTGTAGGCAGGGTACGCCGGGATGAATCTATCGACAATGCCTTGAACCTTTGGATCGTTTCCGATAACTTGCGGAAAGGCGCAGCGACAAATGCCATACAAATTGCAGAATCACTGGTACAAAAGAAATTACTCCCTGTAGTGGCTACTGTTTAGTCCCACAGGGTATAGACAGACAATTGATCAAATATTACCGGACGCCTTAGGCGGACCTGATTACTTCGACTTAACGTACAGACACATGAAGACCAAGCTCGTTTTTTGGGGATCCAATGAAAAAGAAGAGCGTATCCTAATCGCTATTTCTTTACGTGCATCCGACAATAAAATTGACATCTACTCCTTTCCGGAAGCTATGGTAACAGATGCCTTTCACGATCAAATGATGGAAGAATGGCGCTTAGGAAAAGAGGTGGAATTCCCGGAAGGGTACCAACATTTGGAACGCGAACTCAATGCAAGTGATGGATTGTTGCCGGATAATCTTAAAGCGACAAGGACAGATCTCATCACACGCGCTCAAACCGAATGGCAATTTGTTGTTCTTTCTGAAAAACTGCATCAGGCTTACGAAGCCGAATTAGTCGAGCTGCGGGAACGCGTGAATAAACTGGAGTCTTACGATGGTAAAACCTGGGAAAGTCTCAAAGAATTCTGGGACAAGGTACAAGGTCAGGCACGTGAACGTAATCTTTTCTGGGAGCATGCCAATAAGCTGCGCGACAATGTCAATGAGTTGTTTGGCAAATTAAAAGAAATGCGCACCAAGCTGGACGACAGCTTCCGGAGTAAGTCTAAAGAAAATCTGGAAAAACTCAGCGTATCCCTGGATGAGTTGGAAAACCGCATTTTAGACGGCACCAGAATCCGTTCTGCATTTAATGATCTCAAAAAAATGCAGAAAGATTTTTGGGATATCGAATTGACCCGGGAGCATCGTCAAAAAATGCGCAAACGGATCAATGATGCCTTTAAAAAGGTGAAAGAAAAACGTTTTGGGGAAGAAGCTACAAACGAACAAGACGTGCTTCAGCGTATCACCAGACGTTATGAAGGATTAGTGGCGGCATTAGAAAAAATGGAGCGTTCCATTGATCGGGATCGCAAGGATTTCGAGTTTCAGGAACGCCGCATTGCTGATTCTGAAGGGCAGCTGGAAGCCCAGATCAGACAAGCCAAAATAAAAATGATCCAGGAGCGGTTGAATTCTAAGGAGGCAAAAATGAACGATATGACTGCCACCAAAGTACAACTCGAAGATCGGATCAAAAAAATCAAAGACAGGGAAACCCGTCGCCGGGAAACCGAAGAAGCCCGTTCTGCTATAAAGGAGAAAATCGCTGAAGAGATCAAAACACGCGAAGAGCAGGTTGATCCGGAAAAAATGGGAGAAGCTGCCGAAAAGATCAATGAGTTATTGGAAGGACGCGGCAGAACCAAAGTAGAAACCCCAACTGAAAAGCCAAAAGAGGAATCACTTCTTGGAGCAATTGGGGATGCCTTTAGTGAAGCCCTGGAAGATGTGGTAGATACTATGAAGGCTGTCGCGGAAGTGGTTAGTGACAAGGTCGGTGAAAAAGTAGATGACCTCAAGCAATCATTAAAGGAAACTAAGAAGCAAGCAGAAGAAGAGGAATAAATCCTATTTTTTTCGTTCTGTAACGAAAATGACCAGCTCTTTCAAAGATGTCCGTGCGGCACAATCCGGGAAGGTTTTCAATATGACAAAGGCCTCTTCGCGGTAGCGGTACATGACTTCTCTGGCATACTCAATTCCTCCGCTTGCCCGAACAAAAGCGATTACCTCCGCTACCTTTTGGCGGTCCTTATTGTGGCGGCGAATCAAATTCAGGATTCGCCGCCGCTCTGTTTTAGGCGCTTTCGTTAAGGCATAGATTAAGGGCAAAGTCATCTTCTTTTCCTTAATATCTATGCCAAGCGGTTTTCCGATTTGTTCGTCACCAAAATCAAATAAGTCATCCCGAATCTGAAAGGCGATACCGATCTTCTCCCCAAAAGCATGCATCTGCCTGATCTTTTCCGGATCATCTACTACAGAGGATGCACCAACGGCACAGGCAGCAGCAATTAACGAAGCTGTTTTTGACCGAATAATCTCGTAATAAACTTCCTCTTTGATGTCCAGCCGACGTGCTTTTTCCAATTGCAGCAACTCGCCCTCAATCATGGCCTGAACCGCTTCTGTAACGATCTCCAATAATTTGAACTCGTTTTTCTGAAGTGCGAGTAACATACCACGAGAGAGAAAATAATCCCCTACCAATACAGCAATCTTGTTTTTCCAAAGGGCATTAACTGAAAAAAAGCCCCGGCGTTTATAGGATTCATCAACCACGTCATCGTGTACCAGCGAAGCAGAATGAAGCAGTTCGACAAAGGAGGCAGCCGTATAGGTGGACTCTTTTATTTCGCCACAAAGCTTAGCAGCCAGAAATACAAACATAGGACGTACCTGCTTGCCTTTCCGTTGAACGATATAATAGGTTATTCGATCAAGCAAAGAAACATTGCTCCTAACCGAGTCCCGAAAATGAGATTCAAACTGCTTTAATTCGGTTTCTATCGGTTTCTTGATCGCATCGAGAGGACTGGCCATAGTCAGTTTTGTGCGTTAGCGTGCCAAATTACAAGGAACTGGGCAAACCATTGTGCTTTGGAAAGTTTTTCATCGCAACATTTTTTGTATTCGAGCTTATACCCAGCTGAATTGGATGCATACATTACAAACAGGCAATATTCTATTTAGTTTTACCCCATTCAGGTACTTTTCAATTTAGGAGCGAAGGTACAAGAATTACAGGCAGCAGTATCCTGATCTGTATGAATTACAGCTTCTGTTGGAAGGAAAGAAATCAATTCGTTTTAATCGACATGCAGCAAAATCCGGACGGAATGCTATTTTTGTTTCTGTTGACTACATTAAACTAAAATAACTTGCTCTCCTTTTTTCGTACAAACCAGGAGTTTATTGGCATCCTGCTGATTCCTGTCCTGTTTCTGTTTCTGGGTACCGGCTGGTGGGAAATTCCGGCTATGGAACCCAGTCCGGCTTTTGGTCCGCTGGCTTATCCAATTATTTACTGGATGACCAGTCATGTTATTGCAGGAACCATACTGGTAGGTGTTTGTATTTTTGGAACAGCTTTGTTGTTAAATAAACTGATCATCAACAACCGGTTAAACCGGGAAATCAATTTGTTTCCAGGCCTTATTCTGGTCATCTTTTCGCTGAGCATCTTAGAATTTAAGGCCGTATTTCTAATCCATTTGGCCAATTTATGCTTTCTCCTGGCTCTTTCAAACTCGTTTCGGGTTTACAAAAAACTGGATATTGCGGCTACTATTTTCAACATGGGTTTTTGGGTCGGATTGGCCAGTCTCTTTTATGGGCCCTATATTTTTTTACTTCTCTGGGGTTTCTTCAGCATTAACACACTCCGAAATATTAATTTGAAGGAACCCTTAATTATGCTCAGTGGGGCGCTGGTAGCTTATTTCCTGACCGCAACAGTATTCCTTGCACTTGGAGACCTCCCCGTCTTTATAAGCACTTTTCTGGACTCATTTGGGTTTATGAATTTTGGTGGCAAACCAAATCCCTTGGATTGGGTAAAGATTGGCAGCTTTTCGATTCTCCTGATATTAGTTATTACCAGTTTCAGTTCTTATCAGATTAAAAAAACCTTAGAAATTCAGAAAAAAATTGGCAGCCTCTATTATGCCTTATTTGCAGTTGGACTTTCCATTTTCTTTATTTCCGACCTCCATATTTATCATTTTCTTCTGCTGGCCGTTCCAATTTCCTGTCTCCTGGCCTTTAGTTTGACTGATTTGCCGGCAGGGCCTGCCGAAGTACTCTTTATGATAGTGTTGCTCGGCCTGCTCGGTATTCAATACAGTCCTTATATCCTTTAATGGTTATAATACTATTTAGTACTTTTGGGCATTCTTTAATGTACCCTTTTAGGAATAAAAAGCGACCGAATTAACCTGAACCATAGTTGTTTGCAAGGTATTCCGGGCAACCGGATTTACTATGTTTTCATTGAAGCAGGGCAGATAACTGTTAATGAAGTTGCAATACAAGGTTAAAAGAATGTTATAAGCCCGGGGCAGGCATCGGCCTTTCTCTTGGTTTCTCTACTTTTGAATGGCTGAAAATGGGCGCTTAGCAGAACAACCAGAAAAGTATTTTAATCTATGTTTATTTTTTCCTTTCCTGTTGCCGCTTACCCATTAACCGCAATTCATCCAGAAAATATTAGCTTATGAAACAGTGGATTGTACTTTTCGTGCTTTTCTGTGCAACGGGCGTTTCCGCTCAAATTCTCGAACCTGTTAAATGGGCAACTCAGGCCAAACACCTGAGCGGAGATGAATATGAGCTTATTATCCATGCCACTATTGATGATAACTGGGCAATCTATTCACAATTCCTGGAAGGAGACGACGGTCCCGTGCCTACTTATATTGAGTTTGACAAAGCTGATCATTTTTCCCTTTCGGGGAAGGCTGTAGAATCAGGCGGCAAAAAAGAAGCATACGATCCGGTTTTTCAAATGAACCTGATCAAGTTCTTCCATGATGCCATCTTTACCCAGAAAGTAACAGTTACCGATCCGTCTAAACCCATTACCGGGTATTTGGAATTCATGACCTGTGATGATTCCCGTTGTCTGCCGCCTACGGAAGTTGATTTGAATTTCAATTTGGCCGGCCTCAAAAAAGAAGCCGCTCCGGGAAGTACCGGAGAAGTGGCTCCAAAATCAACGGATAAAAAAACTGAACCCAAGGTAGCCACTGCCGATGAGGAGGCTGAGGAAGCACCTTTAGTAGCAGACCAGCAACCTGAAACTCCGGGAACAAACCTCTTTGACCCGGTACACTGGTCCTATGGATTCAATAAAATTGATGATACGACCTTCGACTTGATCGTATCGGCCAAAATCGATGAAGGCTGGGCAGTTTACTCCCAATTCCTGGAAAGCGACGATGGTCCGATTGCTACCTATTTTGATTTTGAAGAAGGTGACCACTATTCCCTCATAGGAAAAGCAGAAGAAAGTGGAGGCATCAAAAAATCCTTTGACCCAGTTTTTGAAATGGAACTGGTCAAGTTTTTTCATGATGCTGTTTTTACCCAACGGGTCAAGGTAACTGATCCGACAAAACCGGTTACGGGTTATTTTGAGTTCATGACCTGTGATGATACACGCTGTCTGCCGCCCAAAGAGGTAGAATTCTCGTTTGACCTCACCGGCGAGCCCGGGATGGTAATCACTACGGAGACAGCGGAGGCGGCCAGTTCGGGAGTTCTCCAAAAAACAACATATCAAACTGCCGGCACACCTGTTGACTATGATTTCGATTATGAATATGCCAATACAGATTGCGGAGATACAGTAGAGGAAGAAAAACAAACAGGACTCTGGTTGATTTTCTTACTTGGATTTGGGGGTGGACTGGTAGCACTATTAACACCTTGTGTTTTCCCTATGATTCCGCTTACCGTAAGTTTTTTCACCAAAAGCAGTAGCAATAAAGCTGAAGGTATTCGCAATGCAGCAATCTACGGTCTGTCTATTATCACGATCTACGTGGCATTGGGCTTGATGATAACCAGTATTTTTGGGGCAGATGCCCTGAATCTACTATCAACCAATGCCTGGTTTAATATTTTCTTTGCGGTGCTTTTCATCGTTTTTGCCATCTCCTTTTTTGGCTATTTTGAAATCACCCTGCCCAGTTCCTGGGCCAATAAAACCGACGCGGCAGCTGATCGTGGAGGTTTATTGGGGATTTTCTTTATGGCTTTTACCCTCTCACTGGTTTCTTTCTCCTGCACAGGACCTATTATCGGAACACTCCTGGTAGAGACAGCAGATGGGACCGGAGCCGCGCTGTTTGGACGAATTGCACTAGGGCCATTAATTGGTATGTTAGGTTTTTCAACGGCCCTGGCTTTACCGTTTACCCTCTTTGCTGCCTTCCCGGGCTGGTTAAACTCGCTCCCTAAATCAGGTGGCTGGATGAACAGTGTGAAAGTGACCCTTGGCTTTATTGAGCTCGCCCTGGCATTAAAATTCCTTTCCGTAGCCGATCTGACTATGGGCTGGAAAATCCTGCCTTACGAACTCTTCCTGGCTTTCTGGGTGCTTTGTGCTATTGGCCTGGCATTGTATTTTGCCGGAATTCTCAAATTCCCACATGATTCGCCAGTTAAAAAATACAGCCCCGGGCGGATCTTCATGATCGCTACATCCTTACTTGCTTTGGTCTATATCGGATTGGGATTCCGGTACGATAATCAGTCAGAAACATTTAAAACACCTGCTGCACTGAGTGGATTAGCACCACCGGCCGGGCACAGTTATATCTACCCGAAAGATTGTCCGCAGAACATTAATTGTTATAAAGACTTCTATGAGGGACTCGCTTCCGCGAAAGCGCAAGGAAAGCCCTTGATGATCGACTTTACCGGACACGGCTGTGTAAACTGCCGTAAGATGGAAGATCAGGTTTGGGGAAAAGACGGCGTGTATAAGATGATTAGTGAAGACTACGTGCTCGTTTCACTCTATGTGGATGAGCGCAAAGAATTAGACGAGCCTTATATTTCGCCTAAGTCTAATCGGGAACGGAGAACAGTCGGAAACAGATGGGCAGACTTCCAGGAGATTCACCTGGCTGCGAATGCCCAACCACAATATGTTCTGGTCGATCCGCAAACCGGAAAAATCCTAAACAAACCTGTTGGTTACACACCGGATGTAAAGGATTATGAAGCCTTTTTAGCTTGTGGCCTGCAACGCTTTAAAGCGGATCATAAATAATAGGCTACCTACTTAGGCAATCGGATTTCGATTGCCTGAGTAGGTGCTTTTGAAAGCTTATAAGATCTCAGCCAGGGGTTATAAACCTTGAGCATGCGGTAACTCGTACCATGTTCTTTAGCAAAATCTCCCCAGTTTTCAATTGGCTCTTCAACCAGGATGACGGAATATTCATTCAGAGGTTGGTAGAGATCTTCCGGATCTAAATAGAATCCAAACTCCTCTGGCTGTGTAATAATCTCTTTTAGTGCTACAATTCTGAAAATGTAGCGCATCGTTTCGTCACTCAGATTCATATCAAAATAGGAATCCGCGCGCTGGTTCTCAATTTCCCTGGCCAGACTCGTGCTCCCCATATTATATCCCGCTGCAGCGAATGTCCATGATCCGAATCGCTTCTTGTAATCTTTCAGCATTTTACAGGCCGCACGAGTTGCTTTTTCTACGTGGTAGCGTTCATCAATCTCGTCATTGATTGTCAGGCCATAAGATGCACCGGTATCCTTAAGAAATTGCCAGACACCTTTCGCACCGGAAGGGGAAGTTACTTGCTGGAGACTACTTTCGGCGACAGCCAGAAATTTAAAATCATCGGGTACGCCTTCTTCTGCCAGGATCGCTTCGATCATCGGAAAAAAACGAGTTGCCTGTTTAATATTCAGGAGGGTACTGGAATGCCAATAGGAATTGACCAGGAATTCCCGATCCAGCCTTTCTCGAACGTCAAAATTTTCGAGTGGCAAAGCCTCGCCGGCAAAGGAATAAGAGTCCTTCATCTCAAAAGAAAGAATGCGCTGCGGAAGCTGATCTACGCCGTCGGCATGAAGCAGGCTCCAATTGCTTTCACCTGAATTTTCGGTATTTGCCGAAAATAGCAAGAGGGTAAAAAAGCCGGCTAAAATAGACAGGTATATGGTCAAGGCTCTGGTTTTCATGTCGCTCTTTTTCAATTCAACGAAGATTCTGTTCTATCCGATACACTTCGAATAGACCTTAAATATAATGTATCTGGACTTATCAGGCTTTCTTCTTATAAATTGGAACAGTAGAGCAGGGTTCCCCATACATAATGCTCTTCACGTAGGGTCTCAATTTCTGGCTGAGGGCCAAATAAACGGCAGGAGGAACAGGTTTATCGCTACATCCTTTGATCACTATACGCTGGTCCTGGTAATCGGCAGGCAGGATATGGTCAAGTGCTGCCAACATACGGTGTTGAACATACTCAGAAGGGGAACCTTGAAACACGGTACTGGCATGTGGTTGGGCATAAACAGCTACCAACATATATGCCCAAACCGGGATAATCGCATCTGTTGAAGAGAATACACAAAGCGCAGCGCCTGTGTATTGCTGCCAATCATGGGCCTCCAGAGATTCTCTAAAATCCTTTTCCCGAAGAATCAATCCCTGAAAAAGGAAGTCCTTCAGATCAAACGAATGCATAACTTCCGTCGGATAAAAATCCTCCGGTTTGATAGTCGTTAGTCCGCTGTTTGCAACACGATTTACAAGTGGTTTATCTGCCTGGCTCATTCTTCCTCCTGGATTTGTGGTTCGCTTTCTTCTTCAATAGGCGCTTGTTCGCCAATTTGGTTATCCGGAATTTTAAAATCCTTAGGTTTCGGAAGGTCCCGCAAATCCCGCAGTCCAAAATAATCCATAAACTTGGCGCTGGTTCCATAAAGCAGTGGTCGCCCCGGACCGTCGCTTCTGCCCTCAATTGAAACAAGTTCCTTTTCCAAAAGTTTTTGAATGGAGTAATCACAGCTTACTCCCCGGATCAACTCCAGTTCTCCTTTGGATACCGGTTGCTTATAGGCAATGATAGAAAGCGTTTCCAATGCTGCCCTGGAAAGCCGTTTTTTTGTGGTTTGCTTTAGAAAGGTTCCCACTGTGTGGTGATAAGCACCCTTACTCAAAAATTGATAGCCATTTGCAATTGGCACGATCTCCAGAGCATACAGTTCCTCCTGATAACGAGTCATCAGGCCCTCCAATGCTTGTTCCAGATCTGCGTCCTCAAATGGGGTTTCAAATATGGCCTCGAGGCATTCCCGAATCTCCGGTAATGTAATGGGTTGATCTGAGGCAAAGATCAGGGCTTCGATATGTTGTTGTAGTTTTTCCAAAGGCAAGCATTTGCCTCAAAGGTACAAATTCGAAAGAATCGTCAGTAGCAGTTTTCCTGGATAAGCCTTTTAATATCCGGATTTTGAACCAATTGCGAGTAGGTGTCTGAATTAAAATCCGGGTTGCCTTCCGCCTCTTCGTCCTGATGGAAATAAATTGAAAATACAATGGGCCCCGCCTCCTCAAAAACCGTTTTCAACTCGCAAATAGTGCCCTCAGGTGAATACTCCGGATGCAAGGTCAGGTGCTTTTCTGCTGCCCGGACCAAGTATTGGTTGAGCTGTTTAGCTGTAGGTTGATTTAGAAATAGCTCATGCTGATATGGCGACCGTGGATTATACTGCAGTTGAAATTCATCGCCTGCTTCCAAGGGCAGAAAAGGCTGCGAATTAAATGCACTAATGTCAACTGCGAAGTCGTGTTCCTTTCCGTTTGATACAAAGGAATAATGAATCGTCATTGAAGCCGCCGTGGGCTCTATCTCTTTGATTTGGGCCGTAATAACAGGAAGCGTAGTTTGAGCGGTGTATAATTTTTGTTCCTGTTTTCTTTTGAAGCGGTCCAACCCGATACCAATTAAAACAGCAATGGCAAGCATGGCTCCAAAAAAAAGGGCTGTTTGTTTCAGGTACTTGTTTTGGGTTTTCTTCCGAATACGGTTACGGGGGGTATCGATTGTTTTATTGATTTCGAAAGTATAAAACATCTTATCTCCCTTTCGCTCCAGGTGGATTTCACAAAACTCGTCCTCAATAAAAAAAGAATACACCTTGGATTGGGTTACCTGAAAATCAATTACTGCCACCTTCATGTTCACATAGATCATCAGGTGTCCGTTTCGATTACCGTGAAAAAGGCCAATCTTATGTTGTTGACCATTATCGGCTACGTATGTCCAGGTACAATGGGCCAATTGCGTATATTAAAGTGCTTTGTCTTTGAGGATAACGAAAAAATAACAATAGGAAACAGGAAGCGTTTGAAAAAAGATCAAAAATGAAACAGAAATTTGGGCAAGGAGGAAAGGTGCCGCTCCTACGGAGCTTTAGAAAATCTGTCCATTTGAAAGGCTACAAAGAGATTGCTCCGCTGGAGCAAACAGTTGATCCCTAACCCTGATGCTGTATGTTTAGAATAATTTAATAAGGTAATAATCCAATCCAAAATTTAAACCCCGTCGGGGTGACATCTGGAATTATAGGATGCCCATGGCTACCTTCTAAAAACGAAACATCCCGAATTTCAGATCGCTCTGATATTCGGGATGACTCATGTTTCAAAAACTTCTTAGATACTGGTAATTATTTACCCGAAATCATCAAAAGCGATATTCTCTTCCGGTACACCCAGTGCATCCAGCATATTCATTACAGCGGAAAGCATGAGTGGCGGACCACAGAGGTAGTATTCAATTTCTTCCGGTTCCGGATGATCTTTCAGGTAATTTTCCAAAACTACCTGGTGAATGAAACCAGTTGGTCCGGTCCAGTTATCCTCCGGTGTAGCATCCGAAAGCGCAATATGATAGGAGAAATTATCAAACTCTTTTTCAATTTCCCGGAAATCTTCGGTGTAAAACAACTCCCGTGAGGAGCGACCACCATACCAGTAAGACACCTTACGATCTTTTGTTTTTAAGGTGTGAAACAGATGGAATATATGCGAGCGCAAAGGAGCCATACCAGCACCTCCACCAATATATACCATTTCTTTCTTGGTAGGTTTGATAAAGAATTCCCCGTAAGGGCCAGAAATCGTTACTTTATCACCTGGCTTGCTACCAAAAACATACGAGGAGCAAACACCAGGATTTACACCCATCCAGGTATTATTTTTACGATCCCATGGTGGCGTTGCGATCCGAATATTCAGCATCACAATATTTCCTTCAGCAGGGTGGTTGGCCATAGAGTACGCGCGGAATTGCGGCTCGTCGTTCTTCATCTTTAAATTCCACATCTGGAATTTATCCCACTCCGCCTGAAACTCATCCGGCTTTTTACCCATACGTGGGTGCGACTCGATATCAAAGTCTTTAAAATCCACCTCAATGACAGGTACATCAATTTGTACATAACCTCCAGACTCAAAGTCCAGAATTTCGCCATTCGGTAATTTCACCACAAACTCTTTAATGAAGGTCGCCACGTTATAGTTGGACACCACTTCACATTCCCATTTTTTGATACCAAAAATCTCTTCCGGTATCCGGATTTTCATATCCTGGCGCACTTTTACCTGACAAGCCAGACGTTTGTGCTCTGCTACTTCCCGACGGGTAAGGTGATTCATTTCTGTAGGCAGGACATCTCCCCCACCCTCATCAATATGGCACTCACACATCGCACAGGTACCACCTCCACCACAGGCAGAAGGCAGGAATATACTTTTATCTGACAGGGCGGTAAGCAGGTTGGAGCCAGGCTGAACCATCATTGGGTTCTCCTCGTCGCCATTGATAATAAGCTTCACAGCACCTTGTGGAACCAATCGTTTACGAGCCAAAATCAGCATAAACGACAAGGCAAGGATAACGAGAGAGAAAACTAAGACCGCCATTAATATCGTCCAAAAACTCATTGTTCGATCATTTAATTATTACTAACAATTTTGCTCCTGACTAGTTTACGCCAGCCGCTAATGCAGCCGGATCAATCCCCATCAAGCTCATAAAAGCCATTCCCATCAGTCCGGTCAGGATAAAGGCCATACCCAAACCGCGGAGGCCGGGAGGTACATTTGAATACCGAATTTTTTCCCGGATCGCAGCAATCGCAATGATTGCCAGGAACCAGCCAAATCCGCCACCCAGGCCAAAAGCCACACTGTTTCCAAATGTATAATCACGCGAAACCATAAACAAAGATCCACCCAGGATCGCACAGTTTACTGTAATCAGGGGAAGGAAAATACCAAGCGAAGTATATAAACTCGGAGAGGCTTTTTCAATCACCATTTCTACCAATTGTACCATGGAGGCAATTACCGCAATAAACAGGATAAAACGAAGGAAGGTTAAATCCATGCCAATCAATCCATCCTCGCTCAGGAGGTATTCATTGATTATCCAGTTGATTGGCATCGTGATACCCAATACGAAAATAACTGCAAGCCCAAGGCCAAAAGCCGTTTTTACCGACTTCGATACCGCCAGATAAGAACACATACCCAGGAAGTAGGCAAGAACCAGGTTCTCAATAAAAGCGGCCTTAATAAATACATTTAATGCTTCCATTATGTCGAAGAATTAGAGGTCTTGTACAAAAGTGACTTAGGAAATATCAACCAGTTTGGTATTTCTGCTACGTTGAATCCAGATAATAATACCAATCACAAACATGGCTGCTGCCGGCAACACCATAAGGTTATTGTTGGAATACCAGCCAAATAAAGTACTATCAGTTGTATTAATGAAAAACTCGGAGGTATTTCCGATCAGTTTCATTTCCAGAGGACTTCCTGCAAAGAGCGTGCCTTTGCCGAAAATCTCCCGAACGACACCCACAATAATCAAAATCAGGCCGTATCCCAGGCCGTTGCCAATACCATCCAGGAAAGAACGCCAGGGCTTGTTTGCCATGGCAAAAGCCTCCAGACGCCCCATTACGATACAGTTGGTGATAATCAGTCCGATATATACCGAAAGCTGCTTATAAATTGGGTAGTTAAAGTATTTCAACATCAGCTCTACTACCGTTACCAGAGTGGCAATGATAATCAGCTGCACAATCATCCGAACTGATTTCGGAATATAGTTCCGAAGCAGGGAGGTCGTCAGATTTGAGAAAGCGGTTACAAATATTACCGCAATGGCCATTACAACCGACGGATATACCAGGGAGGTTACGGCCAGAGCCGAACAAATACCCAGAATCTGTACTGTGATCGGGTTATTATCGTTTAGCGGATCGGTGATCAGTCTGCGCTCTTTTTTTCCAAAGAGGGGTTCTTTTTCAACCTGCTTTACTTCCTGTGTTGTCGTGGACATATATATGCGTTTAAACGAATTCTACAATTATATTACTACTGCTGCTGAAGCATGCCCTGTTGGGCTTTACCACGCAGGGTTTCCAGATAGGGTTGGTAAGATTTTATTCCGTTGTAGAGCATATCGGTCACACCATTTGAGGTGATCGTAGCACCGGAGATACCGTCAACCTGATGTACATTACCTGGTTCAGCCCCTCCTTTTTTCACAAGGATTGAAACAAAATCACCATCACTGGCCAGGATTTCCTTGCCTTGGAAGTTTCTGGAAAAGGTTGGATTGTCCTTGATTTCAGCACCCAAACCAGGTGTTTCACCTTTGTGGTCAAATGCAGCACCAACAACAGTATTCAAGTCTTCTCCAAGTGCAATGTTTCCCCAGATCTCGTCCCAAAGTCCATTTCCACGTACTGAGAGAATGTAATTCACATTCTCCCCGTTTCGGTAAATATAAAGTGGCAAACTACGCTCCGCTTCCGGTTTTTTCTTCTCCTTTGCCATATCAATATTTTCAGCTTTTACACCTTCAATAACCTGGCCATTTGCGTCGAGTACCACTTGCTCAAACTTATCGTTGAAGATATTAACAACTTCCTCATCTGAAAATTCGGATACCTTTTTATCAAGGTTAACTTCAATAGCAGACAAAATAGAACGCTTGTTAAAAATATCTTCATTCAGTGCAGCCT
This sequence comes from Saprospiraceae bacterium, assembly GCA_020437105.1. GTDB lineage: Bacteria > Bacteroidota > Bacteroidia > Chitinophagales > Saprospiraceae > JAAEZH01. The sequence continues at coordinate 65,450 of JAGQWR010000002.1, read as the reverse complement.
GGTCTTTGGTAGCCTCTCGAATGAAAGTCAATAGTACCGCAACCGTACAGGTCAGGACCAGGATGAAAATGATGACATATCTGTTATTCTCCACTGGAATTAGATTTTTTGTTCAAATAAATCAGGCTGTCGTTTTGGCCCGCTTCATCCGCCGACTGATATTGGCCTCTACTACATAGTGGTCGATCAGAGGCGCGAATACATTCATAAACAGGATAGCAAGCATCCAGCCTTCCGGATAAGCCGGGTTAAGTACCCGTACAATCATACCTACCATACCGATCAAAAAGCCATAAATCCACTTCCCGCGATTGGTAGAGGATGCCGTTACCGGATCGGTAGCCATAAATGCCATGGCAAAAAAGAAGCTACCCATATAGAATTGGTACATCCAGGGCACTTCCATAAATGTAGTGGCTCCCCAAAGGTTGAGGATATATGCCATGCCGAGTGCGCCCAAAAACATGCTCAACATGATCCGCCAGCTGGCTACACCAGTGACCAACAGAAAAGCAGCTCCGGCCAGGATAAAAGGTTTGGAAGTCTCTCCGATAGAGCCGGGAATGGTTCCCCAAAGCATTTGCCCCGGGGTATAACTTTCGGTAACAGCCTGCCAGCCTCCTTTGGCTGCAAGTGCTAAAGGCGTTGCACCGGTATATCCGTCCACTACAGCCTGACCGCCTGCGCCAAACTGGGCCCAGCCAAACCAGGCAAATAATTTATCGAATAGCCCGTGTGCCCAGCCATATTCGCCGGATACATATTGACCAACACCAATTTTATCAATTTCCGAAATCCAAACTTCATCTCCGGAAATAGTAGTCGGATAGGCAAAGAAGATAAACACCCGGGCCAACAAGGCCACATTCAGGATATTCATCCCGGTACCACCGAATGCTTCTTTACCAATAATAACGGCAAAAACAACAGCCATCGCCAATATCCAGAGCGGAATATCTGGTGGCATGATCAGTGGAATTAAGGCACCACTTACGAGGAAGCCTTCTTCAATACCATGCCCTTTTTTGTAGGCGTAGTAAAATTCAATTCCCAAACCAACAACATTGGTTACAATAAAGATCGGCAGGACCTTGATTAAACCATGAATCAGTTTCAGGTGGAATCCCTGCATGAGTCCTGTGTATTCGCCAATAGCTACATAGTGCTGGTGCCCAATATTATAGGTTCCAAAAATGTAGCAAAGTTGAAGGGCCAAAACAACATGTACCATAGTACGTTTCAAATCCATGCCATCACGGATGTGAACGCCCCCTTTGGTTACGTGGTTTGGTGTAAAGGCAAAGGTGAAAAAACCGTCATACAGCGTGTGCATAAACGGATGCTTCTCCTTGCTGGGTTCAATGCGATCAAAAAATTTGAGTAGTGCCTTTTTCATGGCCTATTTTGATATCCTTAAGTGTTCAAACAATTAGTTCCAAATGAGGCTTATATCTCCTCTACGCTTGCTCTTGCATATAATCCAGTCCTTCCCGAAGGATCTTCTGAAGTGGTTGCTTGGATGTACAAACAAACTCACACAAAGCAACGTCTTCTTCTACCAATTCCAATAATCCAAGCCCTTCCATGCGCTCGAAATCATTTACAATGATAGATTTCATCAGGTGCTGCGGGTAGATGTCCATTGGCAGTACTTTCTCGTACTGACCAGTCATTACAAATGCCCGTTTCTCCCCATGTGTATTGGTATCAGCCTCAAACTTCAAGCTGGGATACAGAAAATTAGGGAAGGTATTCGAAACACTCGGACGTGGAGATAATGGCAACAACCAGCCAAACAATTCATAATAATCTCCCTCTTTGATAACTGTTACCTGATCATCATAGAAATTCAAAAATTGATCTTCTGACTTCTGTGATCCGGACAGTACATCACCGGAAATTATCCGAACATTGCCCGGAGCAATCTCTCCTTGCAATAATTCCTTGATATTAGCTCCTGCGTAGGTGCGTACATATCGTGGACGAATAACTTCACTTCCTCCCAGAGCGATCATTCGGGAACAATCATATTTTCCTTCTGAGATCAGTGTTCCCAGCGAAATAACTTCCTGCACACCAAGTGTCCATACCTTGCTGGATGGTGTGATCGGATCTATATGGTGTATTTGAATGCCTACATTCCCGGCAGGGTGCTTGCCATGAAACCAGTGTACCTCTGCATTAGCCGCCTGTGTAAAAGCTGTAGATGGCGCAAGCTCGCGGCGACCGTCCAGACCAATGTGCACTTTACCACTTGTCAATTTAGCCAGGGTGTTGATTCCTGCCTGGAAAGCAGCTTCATTACCGGCTACTACCAGATTCAGGTCTGGCGCCAGCGGTGCTGTATCAAAAGTGGAAATAAAAATATTGTTGGGTACATCCGCCGGATTGGCGACTAAGTCAAACGGACGCTGACGGAAAAGATTCCATGCTCCGGATCCGATCAGGTGTTTTACCAGATCTTCTCTGCTGGTCTTTTCCAAATCAATTTTCCCAAGATCCCGGTATTGAATCTCTTTGTCGGCCAGAATGATCACTTCATCAATTGCCCGTTTTTCGCCCCGGTGGATTGAGATAACCTCACCACTGACAGGTGCTCCAAAAACGACATCCGGATTGCTCTTGTCAAAAAAGAGCGGATCGCCAGCTTTCACACTGACACCCTCTTCCACCAACATCTTAGGGATTGGTGCTAAGCCCCGAAAGTTCTTTGGCTGAATGGCAAATCGAGTTACAGATGCTGTTTCAATGACATCCGGAGCTGCTTCACCGAGCAATAAAATGTCATGCCCTTGTTTCAATACCGTCACGTTATCGGGATCAATATGGGCTGGCATTTTAGGGCGCATTATTTCCGCCCACTTCGGAAAGATCGATACATTGCCACCCTTTTCTGATACTCCCGTCCGCTTCGCTTCCAGTGCAAGCAGGTTGTCGCCTACTACCACAATGACGACCAGTACCAATAATATGGCAATAGCGATCAGCGCAATGGAGAAAATTGAATTACCACTCGTAGCATCACCTTGAGCAAAGGAAATATCAGTGGTAAAAAGGAATAGCAAAAAAAGACTTGCTTTGGTTATTCCGTTTTTCATTTATGCTATAAGATCTGGTTCAAAAATATTCGTAGAAACAAGTCAAAAATGCTTGATAACCAAGGATTTTTTCGAAATCCGACTAACGGAGTCTAAAAATCTCCGCAAAGATAAAAAAGGTTTCGATTTACTAACCGAGACCTTTTTGTCATCTTGACCCTTTCAACTTATTTAGACCGAATCTAAACAACATCCTGTTGTTTATACAGTACCCGCCAGGAAAAGTAGCCCTTGACAACGATAAACAAATAGACCAAAAAGAGTACCGAAAAAAGATATCCGCCTCTGGACCAATACAATCCAACATACACGCTATCTATCAACAACCAGTAAATCCAGTTATCAATCTTCTTGTATATCACTAAAAAGGTGGTAATGATCGAAAATACAGTAGTAAATGCATCCCAGTAAGGCGCAGCAGCCTGTGTATATGTTTCAAACAACCATCCGCCAATCAAACTGGCTAAAAGGCCTGTGCTGATCAGCCATATATGATCCCGGGTACGCAGCCAGCTAATCATTAACTTCTCCTGATCCTTCTCCCCCTTCAACCATTGGTAAACTCCCCAAAAACTAATAACGATATAAAATAGTTGCAGGATCGCGTCCACATACAGATCGTACTGGAAGTAGGCTGCATAAGCCCAGAAGGCACAGCTTATTATACCCCAACCCCAACCCCAGGGGTTTTCCAGGCTGATCAAATAGAGATACAGGATGGCACATACAACAGCACCCCAATCAAAAAAGCTTTGTGCCTGAACCTGTTGGAGAATATGTTCGAAAATGCCGGTGGATTCTTCCATGGATGAATTTAATGTTGGCTTGGATCAAAAAAAAACGGCTTTCCCGGAAACCGGAAAAGCCGTTGATGTTAGGTGCCTCAAGAGGCTATTTAACGATCTCAAAAGAATATCGAAGCACCTCGAAAATTGGACGATCCGTACCGGGTTCCATATTTCCGAGGAGTATATCAATGTCAATCTCTTCTGATTCCTCTTTTTCTGTGCTGTCAAAAACAATTTTGATCTGACCTTTTTCGCCGGGTTTGTACACCTTCCCTTCTTCATAGGTTAGCGTGGTACAATCACAAGCTGATACCAGATCCAGAATAAGAGGTGTATCTCCGAGGTTTACGAATTCATAAACATGTGTTCGTTTCTCCCCGCGTTTCATCTTTCCGAAATTTACGACCCGTTGGTCGAAATGCATAATCGGAACCCCTTTCAGGTCTTTCCTGCCATACAGGGAGGACATCTCACTGATCTGAGGCACGCCCTGTTGTGGGTTAGAATTACCTACTTTTTTTTTTCTTCTTCCTTGACAGGCTGATCGAGTTCTGTTTTACCCTTACGGATCAATCGGGTTTCCTCAATTTTAATACTGGTCGGTCCGGCAACAATCCGGAACTCCGTACGGCGATTAACCTGGTGAGCAGCTTCTTTCTGCTCCTCTGTTTCAAGGGCATTGATAAACTCTTCAGTGAGCACATCGCCTTCTTTCAGGAACGGAAACTCCGCAGCCAGTTTTGCGGTAATGGTAACCGGTTGTGATTCTCCATACCCCTTCGCCTGAATCCGACGACGTGGCAATCCTTCCTGGGCTGCAAGCAACCAACGACGAGCCGATTCAGCCCGACGCTGAGACAGGTTCCGGTTATAATCCTCTTCTCCACGGAAATCCGTGTGAGATGAAAGCTCAATGACCATATCAGGATATTCATTCAACAACTCCAGGACTAATTGCAAATCCTGCTCTGCTTCAGCAAGGATCTTATCGTCATTAAAGTCGTAGTATATGTTTTGAAGTACGATTGGCGTCTCGCTGGTAAACGTCACATATACAGGTGCCGGATCAAGCTTGATTGCGGTCTCAAATGTTTTAGAGTCCAGAATACCAACAGTATTAAATACGATTGTATCAGGGAAATAATCCTCCCTGGAAACAATGATTTTATAAGGCAGATCCAATTCAAGCGGAAAAGCAAAATCATTGCCTTCAACATTTGTTTTGTTGCGTAGATTTCCCGGTTTATCTTCTACCATTTCCATGATCTGGAATGTTGCCCCGTTCAGTGGCTCATTCGTTTCAGAATCATAAATCTTAGCCAGGAGATCAATTTCGATCACCTTCAGGCTAACATAGTAAATGTCATCACAGCAGGTTTTGCTTTTCAGCGAACGTGTTCCTTCCCGGTTGGAAGTTAACAAACCAGTATAACCTTCACCATCTAACATGAAATAAGTCTCATCGAGGCTGGTATTATACCCTTTACCCATATTGGCAGGTTCGCTCCATCGGGCACCATCCCAAACACTTGAAAATATATCTTGTCCGCCAAGGCCAGGATGGCCGGTAGAACTAAAGTACAAAGTACCATCGCGATAAAATGGCGTAACCTCATCACCGGCAGTATTGATCTTAGGACCCAGGTTTACCGGATCACCATAAACACCTGCACCTTTATAGGTAGCATAGTAAATATCCTTGCCGCCATATCCGCCTTCCATATCGGAAGTAAAATAGAGCACTTCGTTTCCAAAAAGCTCTCCCGGACAAGGATGCATTGCCAGGTAGTCACCATTCAAACCCTGAAGCTCGGTGGCAGGTCCCCAACCACTACTGCCTTTTTCACTGTAGTAGATTTTACTTTCTGAAGGCACATTCCCACTCAATAAATTGCGGGTAAAATACATGCGCCGTCCATCTTTAGATACTGCACCGCCTGTTGTATGATACCCTTCGCGGTTTATGGCCTGGCCCAATGCGCTTGGTTCGCCCCAACCGTTATCAGATTTAGTAGATGCATAAACCTGGATATAACTCATTGTTTCGCCATCGTCCATTACAATTAGCTCATCTGTATTCGGACCCGAATAATACATGGTAGAACCATCCGGATCGAGGAACGGGGAATACTCGGAAGACCGGGTATTAACTTTCGTACCGACATTTGTGATAGTCAAGCCTTCCACCTCCTGCGCAACCTTTGCGAATTCAGCGCCATTGACTTCATTTTGAGCGAGTTCTTTTAAAGTCTCGTCTGTTGTCGATTCAATAAATTTCTGGAATTCAGCGATAGCCTCATCGTATTCGCCATTCATTTTGAGCGAGCGTGCATAAGCAAACCGGTAGGCAGCATAGTCGTCTTTTTTATCGCGACGCAATACGCGGGTGTACCAGGATGCAGCTTTTTTATAATCCCGAAGCTGATAGTGCAGCTCCGCAATTGTAATAGCTATATCATAATCTTTACGCTCATCATAACTTTGCTCATAATAATCCAGAGCGTTGTAATAATCCATCTTTTCGAGGGATTCTTCCGCATTGCGAATCTTAGTCGCATAGGTCGATTCCCGCAAAGGCTGCGCACTTAACGCAGTGGCAAAAGCCAGCACACAGATTACCAAAAGCAGATTTCTCATATCCTATTTTTTGAAAAAGGACCCGGAAACAACTAAACGGGTTGCTTGTTTCCGGGTTCCCGCGTCTTTTACTTATTAGAGTTAGAATTTCCCAAAGGAAAATGAAGCATGCTTTATGCTTCCGGGAGACACAAAAACGAATGTTACAACCTTGGGCAGAAGATAATAGGGGTAACTTTTGGCTCCTTGAAGATCCGTGCAATATACGTCACAGCTACCTCAAATCCACCTCGCAAATTTGTTACTTCCCGTAATTCGGAAACGTTAAGGTCATAGCTGAAACCGGCCCGGAATTGCTTGTAATCAATACCCAGGATAACTTCTGCAGCATCACCAAAACGGTAACCACCACCCAATTTCACAGCAATGTCTCTGTTCTCACCAAAGTACCTTCCGGCTAAAGCCTGTAGGTTGGCCTCACTGGCTGGCCCGATAGAGCTGTACAGGAAGCTCGGGTTTACAAGCCAGTTTTCGCCGAGATCATAGCTAAGCTCTGCATGGGCGTTAATCCGAATTGGAAGATCACGCAGATCCTCTGCACCCTTTTTCAACAAAGAATAATCAGGTGTGAGCAAGTGCATCATACCCAGACCTATGTTGAAATGACCTTTGTCTTCCAGAACCTGAGAAAACAACAAGCCCGCATTCAGGTCAAAATAAGAACTGTTTGGGCCACCGTCTGCTTTAGGATCTTCATTAAACCCTACAATATTTCTATCGGGGCTTTCCATTGCTCCTTCAATCTCATCCTGAAATGTCAGGAACCCCGGAGTCTTTAAGCGTCGCTGGGTCATTCCACCCTGCGTGCCTATTGTCAGTACGGAGTTGCCTTTCTTATCCAGGCCTATGTGATACGATAGAGAAAGCTGATAGGTACCAGTTGTCAAACCAGCTACACCGGCTTCATCCTGGTATAACATTCCGCCAATTCCGACCCAGTCGGAAGCACGAAACCCTTGGATAATCGGGGCATCAATATAAAAGGAAGGTGTCTTATAGGGAGTTATCACGCTCGCCCATTGCGAACGATAAATACCTCCTATTCTAAATGTACCGGAGTATGCACCGGTGAAAGCAGGGTTCAATGTCAATGGAGACATAGTGAACATGCTGAAATGAATATCCTGAGCCTGCATGGAGCCGGCGGAGGATATCACAAGAAAAATAAGTAAAGCTTTAAGCCATTTCATACGCATGTGCGATTTGTCATAGTAAATTTGGCACTTACAGCCGGAAAATTGATCACGAAAGCGAAATATAATGGATTTATTCCAATATACGGTTTCTTCCCGGGCAAGTTAGAGCGAAATAATCGCCACCCCAAACATCCAGGATGCATATTTTTCTATTGGGCGACAAATAGAAAGATTTAACGTAATTCTGTTTCTTTTTTTACCTGATCCAGTATCTGCAGTATATTCTGGCCCTGCATACAGTTAAAATGCCCCTTCGGACAAACATCAAAACCTATTTTCGAACAAGGACGACAGGACAGTTCCAACACTTCCGAGATAAAGGCCGGAGATGCCCCTTCCGGGTAAAACGGATACATCCCAAATGCCGGAATCGTATTTCCCCATATCGAAACAATTCGTTTCCGAAGCGCTGCTCCTAAATGCATCATCCCCGTATCATGTGTAATTAGCACACTGCTTTCACGTATCCATTTAGCTGATTCATGTAAACCAACCTGCCCACACAGGTCATAGATACGATCCGGATCCAGTGCTGCTAACTGCTTTCCGGCCGACGCTTCTGATGCCCCGCCAATCAATACAATTGGATTGGGTAATTCCAGACAAATCTTTTTCAGTTGCTCCATCGGCAAACGTTTTGTCGAATGCGCGCCGCCAATAGCAAAACAAACCAAATCTTTCGGAATACGGCCACCCCGGATACCAGGCAGTTTTGGTGTATCATCATCCGGAAAAAAGTGATCCAGGCCCGCCCCGTCATACCGAACACCAAGGGATTTTACGGCATCAAAATAGCGGTCCACTATATGTCTATCTGGTAGCCGGTTGACTTTCAAATTGACCATCAACCATTTCGCCAGATTTAACTTGGGGAAACTGCTCCCCGGAACCCCCAGAAAGAATCGGGTTCGCCAGGTGCGGAGGTTTTTGTGCAGATCCACTATGTAATCAAAACCTTCCCGATGAAGGGCAGGCAACAGGCTGCTCATAGAATCTTCCAGGGCCCAGATTCTTGAAATATACGGATTCGGACGAAGCAAGCTACTGTATGCCGATTTTGTTAAAAAATGAATTTCCGCCCCCGTTTGTACACTCAGGCAACGCAAAATCGGTGTAGTCAACACGATATCTCCAATCGACGAAAACCGAATAACCAGAATTTTCGTTATTTTCCCCTTGGCCAATGATTATATGTCTTAAAAAAAAGTTAAATAATTACTAAAGCAATCCATAGACTGGAACAAAGCTAGAACCTTTTTTAATTTGAAGTAATTTTGTGGTTAATTGTGCTTCTGCACTGGATTATTAGCTTGATTGAACTAATTTTGATTCTTAGAAAAAAAAATACTTATGAAAAAACTGATGTTACTTTTTGCACTTGCGGGCTTCTTTTCGCTAAATATGGAGGCTCAAACCTGCTCACATGCAAAGGCAGATGCCGATAAAGCAAGTATCGAAAAACAAGCTGCCGAAGCAGCAGCTGTTGCTGCTACAGAAGATGCAAGCATTCAGGCGCGCACTTCCGCAGCTACCGGTCAGGTAAGCTATGTCCGCACGGTTATGAATACCGAAACAGGTACTACTACTTTTCAGGAAGTAGAGTATTGTACCCGTAGTGGTAAATTCGTTAATGTCAGTCCGTCAGAGAAAAAAGCTTGTACTGCAGGCAAATCATCTTGTGCCGGTGCGACTGCAACTGGTACAAAAGCAGCCGGATGTTGTAGCAGTGGTGCACAGGCTGGCGCATGTTGCAGCGGAAAATCAGCAGAAGCCAAAGCAGCCGCTCCAGCAACTGATGGCGAAGCTGTTGCTACGCCTGTAGCAAACCCTGAAAAAAAAGGAGGCACCTTTTAATTAGGTCCCGATTCAAAAAAAGGCTGATCCGATTGGATCAGCCTTTTTTTTTGCCCTATTTTTCTTCAAACTCCGAATACAACTTGCCCGCCCGGTACATTTTAAGAACATGCCCTACCGTGGGGGTCAGATTAGTCGGCAGTTTTTCCAAATCAAACCATTCTGCCTTTTTAAACTTTTCCGGTTCCAGAGCTCGTGGTTTTCCTTCCCAACGCTGGGCTTTAAAGTACAGGGTAATCCGATCGCCCGACAGGGTCTTCTTGTGCAAGACATGGGCTAATTCCAGGTCCTTGCGTTTTAGCACAATGCCCGCCTCCTCCAAACTCTCCCGAATCAGAGACGCAGCAGCAAATTCGGTAGATTCTATTGTACCTCCAACAAGCGAATAATTCCCTCCTGCTTGTTTCCGTTGCTTTAACAACAGGATCCGTCCTTTACTGTAGAGAATAAGCCTTGCCTTGAGAACATTTTTACGCACCATAAATAAATCAATATTTTTGACCATGTTTTGTTAGGCCAAGATCAGGCAAAACTAAACCCATTCTATTAAATATTTTAGATTTTCAACTATGAATATTGCTATCAGTGGAGCTACCAAAGGAATTGGACGGGCTATTGCAGAACACTTTGCAAACGCAGGATTTAACGTGGCAGTCTGTGCCCGCACCCAATCAGATTTGGATGAAATGAAAGCATCCTTCCAAAAACGCTTTCCGAATATTAAAACCCTCTTTTTGCAAATCGATATGCAAAAAAAAACAGCTGTTGAGGAGTTTGCACAGCAGATTCTACACAACTGGAACTCCCTGGATGTGCTGGTTAATAATGCTGGTATTTTCCAACCGGGAGATGTACATACAGAGGCAGATGGCCAGCTGGAATTCATGATAGAAACCAATCTGTACAGTGCATATTACCTAACCCGCGCCCTGATTGGAAGCATGATAAAAAATCAAAGCGGACATATCTTTAATATATGTTCCGTTGCCGGATTAAAAGCCTATCCGGGCGGCGGTTCCTACAGTATCTCCAAGTTTGCCATGAATGGTTTTTCACAAAACTTACGCGATGAAATGAAGGACAAAGGGATCCGGGTCACAGCGGTACACCCTGGAGCAACCTGGTCTAACTCCTGGGCCGGATCAGATATTTCTCCTGAGCGGATCATGCCAGCTGAAGATATTGCCAAAGCAGTCTATAATGCCTGGGAAATGAGCCCGGTAACGGTGGTGGAAGACATTATCCTCCGGCCGCAATTGGGAGATCTCTAAACCCTCAACTATTCAACTATCCGCAGTTTACCACTGGCTTGTCGTCCGGCAGCATCCGTAAGTTGGTAGATATACATTCCACCAGGAAGCTGGAGGTCAACCGTGAAAGAGCCAAAGGCAGATTGACGTTGGTCCATCAGAGCCTTTCCTGTCAGGTCAAAAATCTGAAAGCGGCTTTCGCCGGAAAGGGATGCAGGCAAATTAACGGTTAAATTCTTTTGAGCCGGATTCGGACTAACGGAAACGCCTTCCAGCTTACTTGTAATGGTTTTCGTGCTCGTAGCTACATTCACCCCAACAGAATCAAGCGTGTACATGAGTACCAGTACCATCATTTCATCATCAGAAGTCGGACCAAAATTTACCGGCGACGGACCATCGTTAATCCAACTGGCTTCGTGCTTGATTCCATTAAAGTAATCAAAGGGAAGCGGACGCAGTGGTTCGAAATACCGGGGAGGAATATGCTGGTAGTCAAAGAATGGTGATGCACAACCGGGAATACCTTCGGCGCAAGCCCCATCGTAAATAATATCTGAAACAGCGCCGTCTTTATACTCAAAGGCCTTATAAGCAACGCCATATTTATGGGTATGCCCCATAATATTCCAGAGGTACACATCAGCTCCGTTTACCGGATGAATAACCTGGGTATGCGTTACTTCATTCCCATTATTTGGAATATAGATATCGCCATTCGCAACCAAATCAGAATACATCTGCTGCGCAGCCGAACCGCCTGGTTGCGTATAAATATTGACATACACCTCCGCCTGATATACAAGGCCCGCCGAATAATTAATGTAATGCGAGTTCAGATCCAAAATTTGTTGCGATGGCCATTTAAAGGCTGTGCCTTCCGGCAATTTCAGATCAGTAGCTTCCTGTACTGCGCATACCAGGTTAATATTCTGATGGAAGGATTCCAAACGGAGTCCGTCGGGTATATTATTGGCTGCAGCTACACTGGAGTAGTTATATATAATAAAGTGGTGGGAAGACCCTGAAAGCTTCATGTCGATCTGATTAACATCTAATTCTGCTCCCAAATCCAGTGCGTATTTCTGGAAATACTCCAACTCATCGCCTGGTTCACCCGCCGGACTCAAATAAAACGGGCCCATTTTAATCTGAAACCCTTCAGCCGGAGCGGGTGCCGGAGGCGGAACGTCAAAACTGGCTAAACCTCCGCCATTATAGAATTGCTCGAGGTGGTCTTCATTGACATAAGTACCACTGTAGTTGGCTCCAAACAGTATCCACTGGCGGATCATTTCTTTTTCCACCTCATTCATTGTCGGTCCGCCATAAGCGGGCATCGACTGCCCCATATCCGGGTCAAGTTCGATAGTAGGCTCTAAGCCCTGATTGATTTTGTGGAAAATAAAGCTTTTATCCGGCCGACCTGGACGGATATAATTCAATCCGGCGCTGGCGGCATAGCTGTTTGCTGGCACGACGTCAACAATATTGCTAAACACATCCTGCATACGCAGATCGAGTGTGGCACCGGCACCTTCCAGGTCAAGCCCCTGTTCCGGGTCTGCATTATTATGGCACTGGACACATTTTTCCTGCATAATTTCATAAACGCGGGAATAGGTGGTTTGCGCTTGTAATTGGGTGCCAATTCCGAGCAAGAGGCAACAAGAGGTGACAAGTATTCTCATATTAAAAGGGGTTACGGATTCACAAAGCGAAAAAACGAAAGTAGGGCTTTCAGGCCTTTCAGTTGGTTTAATAACTTAGCTAAATATAAAGCGGAAAAGTGGACCAGCCGGAGATATATCGAAAAAATGGGGCAAAAACCGGACAAAGGTTAGTTATTCGTCATTTTTATGCCGGTCCAGGTATTCACTTACAATCTGGCTAATGATATCCTTGAGGTATTTATTCTCTTCCCGGGCGACCTGTTTTAATTGATCGAGTTTGTCCTCCTCAAATAAAAAGGTCACGCGCTTACGGGCGCCGTAATCAACAGAAACCTTACTGGATTCTACAGTTTGTCGGATAAGGGAGTCCAACCCGGATTTTGGGAGTGGTTTTCGGGTACCTCTCGGACGATTCATGCCGTCTTCAAAAGCACTTTGAAACAGGGCATCCAGTCCGGAAAGTTTTCTGCCGGAATCTGTTTTAGAACTTCCTTTGTCCCGCACACGCACCTCCGGCACCCGGGATTCGGAGAGTGTCCCGGATCCAAGCCCTTCAAAAAGGTGGTCCATGTTGGTTAAGAAGTTCTTTTTACTCATTGCATTAGAAGTTTGAACAGTATTAGCTGCTAAACGAATTTAGCGGCTAATAGTATTCTAACGAGAAAGCTATCCTTCTCGTTCAATCCGGGCTAATATTTCTTTGCACAGGTTCAGGTAATCCTCCGCACCTTTACTACCGGGTTTATAGGCAAAGATATCTTGTTGCACGGAAGGTGCTTCAGCCAGGGAAACGGTATCCCGGATCATGGTATCAAAAACCTGATCGCCAAAATGCTTGCGGATAATTTCGACTACATTATTATTGAGCACCTTTCGGGAATCAAACATGGTCGCGATTACACCACCGATCCGAAGGTTTTTATTGAGCCGGAAACCGACTTTATCAATGACCTGTTTGATTTTGGCAAGGCCCTGTACGGCGAGGAATTCTGTTTGAAGCGGAATCAGGACCAGGTTGCTGCTTGTCAGGGCATTGAGTGTCAATAAACCCAATGAGGGCGGACAGTCAATAAAGATAAAGTCATAGTCTTCAATAACCGTTTCAAACAATTCCCGGAGGATGAATTCGCGTCCGGCCTCATTAATCAGCTCCATTTCAGCACCTGAAAGATCGAGCGTGGAGATCACGACATCCAGTCCGGGTTTTATTTGAACAGGGTTAAGTTCGCATTCCCCCCGGAGTGCTTCGTAAATCGTATCCTTCACCCGGGGAGCTCCAAGTGAAAGCGTTAGGTTGGCCTGGGGATCCAGATCAACGAGTAATACCCGCTTCCCCAGCTCTACCATTCCGGCGCCTATATTAATGGTGCTGGTGGTTTTCCCAACACCCCCTTTATGATTTAATAGAGAAACAACTAATCCCATTTGAAAATTTCGCCTTTTTGAAAGGCCGAAAGGTAAGGAAAAAAATTGCACTAAGGCTCCAATACAGGGAGCCAATAATTGCTTCACACAACTTGTTGGAATTAAAACAAAAATATCATCCTTTTTTCAACAAATATTGTTAATTACAATTTTTTGTTTTATTTTGCATCCAGATTTGTTCCACTAAAACAAAAAGAATGATTGGCGACGACCGGATATTATTAAACGATCGATTCATCCACGTTTTCAAGCAACTTGAAGACCGCGGGGTGGTAATTAAAAATGATCGAGGAGGCAAAGGAATGGGTGATTTTGCCGAGAAAATCCTTGGAAACAGGGCTTATGGGCACATTATTCGTGCTTACCTAAACCCAAAAGATAAACGGGTAATCAGTTATAGTCAGGCCCGTACCCTTTGCAGGGAATATGGGGTCAGTGAAGCCTATATGCTGGACAATACCGGCACCCCATTTGGGATGGATCTTCCTCGGGGTGTTTATGAGGATGCGGCGCCTAATGGCAACATTTTGTTTACAACAGTTAGTGCATTTGCCGGTACTTCCGTAGATGCAGGCTCTTTTGTTGCTCCCGAACGCAATGCCTTTTTCTCCCTTCCCGGGCTGGGTGGCACAGGGCTTGTTGCCTTTCCAATTGATGGTAATAGTATGGAGCCGCTCATCAAAAGTGGAGATGTGGTTATCTGCCGCCAGGTGGAAGGCGTGAAGGATATTGTCGATAATGAAATTTATGCCATCAAGAATAATGGCTCCATCTGGATTAAACATGTTCAACGGATTATCCACGGTGGCCGGGTTACCCACCTCAAGTTGATTTCTGCCAATTACCTGGAACATGACCCTTTTGTAGAAGAAGTTAACATTCATACACGCCTCTATAAAGTGGTGCGTAAGATCAGTGAAATATAAAAGCGTTTGAGCTTGTTCAGATTTCTGCCATTAACCACTCTTAGCGTCCTTGGTGGACTTCTGAATACATCCTTTACTCGACACGATGTGGTTTGAAGGATTCACACCCAAACCACTTTGTAACGAGTATAACACTGACAACCAATGTACCTCCATTGCGTAAGTCAAAAATTACTCAAACGCTTGTTTTGTGTTAGGTTTTCGTATCCTGCTGTTTTTGATGCAACTCCCGGTTTTTTTTAAGCCGGGAGCTTTTTTTTGCCCAAAAATGCTCTTTGAAGAAACGTGATTGGATTTTTTACTGTTTAATATGCTTTACCCTTTCCGGCTCAAATGGGTCACAAGCTAAACCAATCAAACCGCTTAGGGTAAAAAATCGATCAAAGCGCTTTTCTACAACAGTCAATTTTGAGAATTTCAAACATACATTTTAGGTTTTTTTATATTTTTCCATCACTTTTCTGCGTTTCAAAATGCAAACCGATTTACAACCGACTGGGTAGCACATCCCGAATCCAAAAACTGATAGTATGCGATTTTACCTCATTTCTCTGTTGAGTTTAGTAACCACCTACTCCTGCTTTGCTCAAACAAGCGATCAACTCCAATACATAGAGCGATACAAAGACATTGCCATAATGGAAATGGATCGGGCAGGTATCCCGGCAAGTATCAAACTGGCACAGGGATTATTGGAGTCTGCGGCAGGTACAAGTTACCTGGCCACCAGTGCAAATAATCACTTCGGCGTAAAATGCGGCAACAACTGGGATGGCAAAACAATCTACCGGAAGGATGACGATTATGACGAACATGGTGAACTGCAAAAATCCTGTTTCCGGGTGTATAAAAGTGCCGAAGATTCCTATATCGCACACTCTGAATTTCTGCGGGATCCATTTAAAGAATATCGCTATGGTTTCCTCTTTCGGATCGATCCATCCGACTATGTCAGCTGGGCACGGGGACTTAAAAAATCCGGCTATGCTACCAGTGCTACTTATGACAAGAAGCTTATCAGCATTATTGAGCGCTACGACCTGCATCGATATGATATGATGCGCGCAGAAGATGTTATCCCCGGTCTTACTGTAACCAAATCAGAAGGAGACCGGCTGGCTGGTATCACCTATAACAATGATGTGAAGGTCGTTATCGTAGGTACAGGAGACACTCCGGCTTCCATTGCAGAACGAAGTGGCGTACCGATTGACAAACTGCGCAAGTATAACGAAAGCCTTCCTGGACGAGATGCTACCATTCCTGAAGGACAATTTATCTACCTGGAATCCAAGCGAAATAGCTATCGGGGCAACCGAAAATATCATTATGTACAGCAGGGAGAAACGATGTATGAAATCTCCCAGAAGTACGGAATGAAATTGAAAAAGCTATATTCGCGTAATATGATGCCGGAAGGCTCTCAGCCAGCAGCGGGCGAACAGATCCGACTCCGGGGAACAACCCGAAAAGAGGAGGACAGGCCTAAGCTGTCAACTGAAGCGCCAAGCGGCGGAATAGCCTTCATGGATGAGGAAGAACTTGATTTGGATGACGATTTTTGGTCTCCGGCAGTTGCAGTTCCGGTATCAAATCCGACAAAGCCACCAATCAATGATCCAAATGAAGAGGAGTTAGATCCTATTCAACCAATTTCCCCTCCGGTAATCAGACCCGTTATACCGGAACCGGAGGTAGATGAAGTCATTATTGAACCCGTTCGACCGGAAGAGACTTATCACACAGTAATTAAAGGAGATACATTATACAGTCTCTCCAAGCGATACGGCACGACTGTGGATAAATTAAAGCAGCTGAATAACCTAAGCAGCAACATCATTTCAGTCGGACAGAAACTGCGAATAAAGGGATGAAAAAGCGTAATCTGCTTGTATTGTTGATCAGTTGTCTTGGTATTTTTCAGCTGGGTGCCCAAAGTTTTGCATTCGGTATTAAGGGTGGGCCTATATTGGGTATTCAACAATGGAATTCAGCCGATCGTGATCCACTTTTCAGTTACCACGGCATTGCGTTCATTGAATCCTATAGTGAGACAGATGACCTGGTGTCGGTCTTCCTTCAGGCAGGTTACCATATTCGCGGAAGCGCAGTACGAAATCAACAGTTTTCCAATAATAATCAGCTTTTTAAAGCGCCAACAATTGAATACGTTTTCCGGAATGTTGGCCTGAGCCTGGGGGCGAAAAAGAAGTATAATATCTCAGGAAATTCGAAAGCATACTACATGCTGGGAGTACGTGGAGAATACAACCTGGGCACCAACTTTAGCGGATTTGAATCATTGGCATCTGCCTTTTATCCTAATGATTTTTTTGTCAGACCTTTTGTTTTTGGAGCAATTTTTGGTGGTGGTATCGAATTTCCTTTTGGCGAACTGATAGGCGGAACAGTTGAACTAACCCTAAACCCGGATATTACCCGACAGTACATTCAGCCTCCTATTGGCAATGTAACTTCCCCTTGGGATCCTTCTCAAACTATTAATGTGGGCGAACGCAATATCCGGAATATTACAATTGAACTATCTATCGGTCTTCGATTCCTCCGGATTGTAGAATACCTGGATTAAGAACATTTTTGGCCCATTCGTGGCAAACAATTTCTAGGCGAAATAAAGGAAGGATTGATATATGATCAAACTGGAGATGTAAGCCAGGCCAGTCATAAATAAAAACTGAAACAATGGCCATTTCCAACTTCTTGTTTCCCGTCGTACAACAGCCAGGGTACTCATACATTGCATCGCAAAAACATAGAAGATCAACAGCGAAAAAGAAGTAGCTGTTGTATAAACGGGTGTACCGTTTAGCGGATCCTTTTCGGCAGCAAGCCGCTCAATGATTCTGCCCTCATTATCCTGGCTGCCAATGCTATAGATGGTTGCCATCGTACTTACAAATACTTCCCGGGCAGCAAAGGAGGTAATAATCGCAATACCCATTTTCCAATCAAAACCCAGCGGTTGAATAGCTGGTTCAATGGCTTTACCTAAAATTCCGGCATAAGAATGCTCCAATTGTTGAGCTGCCAGTAGATCTGCCGTAGCATCCGCATCCAGATTATTATCCGTAGCCAGCTGGATTGCTTCTGATTTGGCCTCCTTCATTGCCGTACCCGGACCGTAGGATGCCAAAAACCAAATTACAATGGAAATCGCGAAAATAATCTTACCGGCTTCCACCGTAAAAGATCGGACTCTTTCGTAAACGGTCAGGAATACATTGCGCATATCCGGCCATCGATATACCGGCAATTCCATTAGTAAAAAACCAGGTTCGTCTGATTTGAGCACCTTTTTGAATACCCAGGCTGAGCCCAAAGCGGTTACAATACCCAAAAGGTAGAGCCCCATAAAGGCCAGCCCCTGCAAATTAAATATCCCGATGGTTACAGATGGTACAACAAACCCAATCAACACAGTATAGACCGGAATTCGGGCAGAACAACTAATAAAAGGGGTGACAAGAATGGTAATCAATCGCTCCTTTCTGTTTGCAATGGTTCGGGTGGACATTACAGCCGGAATCGCACATGCGCCTCCAGATATCAGGGCAACCACGCTCCTGCCATTCAGACCGAATCGTTGCATAAGCCGGTCAAAAAGAAAAACGGCCCGAGCCATATAACCTACTTCCTCCAGCAAGGCCACCAGAAAAAATAGAATGGCAATTTGAGGAATAAAGATCAATACCCCCCCAAGTCCGGCAAGAATGCCCTCGGTGAGTAAATTGGTGTACCAGGCTTCCGGCATAATATCCTGAAACCAGGCACCTAAACTGGTCATACTCCCATCAATCCAATCCATTGGATAGGAAGCCCAGGAAAAGATCGCCTGGAAAACCAGGATCATTAATAAAGCAAAAAGGATCGGACCAATAACACGGTTTGTGAAAATACGGTCGATTCGGGATGTAGTGGATTTATTTCCATCAGCGCCGCCATGTACAGATAGATCATGTATCCAGGGAGTGAACTGATTATAACGCTGCATCGTTTCTCTTACCTGAAGATTCAGGGATTGAAAACCAATAGCAGGTATTGCCTCTCGCAAGAATTCCTTATCTGAATCCGGAACTGACGTCAACCAATTGTAGTGATGGGCAACCAGCAAGGCCTGATAATCCTCCAGCTTGGGGATTTGTTTTTTAACTACTTCAATAGCTGCAATTTCTACCTCCCCCGGACGGTAATACCGAAAAAAAGACTGCCCCTTATTTAGCAGTAATTCGATCTCCGTTTTTAATTGGGTAAATCCGGAACCGGTACGGGCACTCAGAGCCAAAACAGGCAACCTGAATCGACGTTCCAGAATCTTCACAATCTCCTTTCCACCAGCTACATCAGCCTGATCTGACATATTGAGTACCAACACGATCGGAAGCCCCAGATCCAGTAATTGGGTGAAAAATAAAAGGTGTTGTTCGAGCTGGGTAATATCGGCTACATAAATAATAGCATCCGGAAATTCTGGCGACTGGACATCGCATAAAGCATTAACTACAACCTTTTCATCTGCTGAGGTAGGGTGTAAACTATAGGTCCCCGGGAAATCGATGAGCTGTACATTTCGTCCATCAGAAAGCCTCAGATGCCCCGTTTTCTTTTCTACAGTTACGCCGGGAAAATTTCCAACTTTTTGCCGAAGGCCGGTCAGTTGATTAAATAAGGAAGTCTTGCCACTATTGGGATTTCCCAGCAGGGCAATTCGATGAGTTTTATGTTTTGCACCGGAATGCTTTTCTTCCTCTATTTCAGCAGGATGCATGAAGCTTCCTTTTTACGAATGGCTAAAGCGCGCTTGTCCACCAAAACATAGAGTGTATCACCAAATGAAGTTTTCCGAACCAATTCAATCGTACGTCCGGGAAAAACACCCATCGACATCATTTTAACTGCCAGTCGATCATCTGTAAAACGGTCAATAACACCACTTTGTCTGGTTGCAAACTCAGGAAGGGAAATGACTCTCATGCTCGCTATTTATTAGGGCTGATCTTAAAAATCCGGCCCAAAGCCTTTATTTAGAATTTGTCTAGACAAAGGTAATAATTCTAACGAATTTAGGAATTGACTTTTGTCACCAACATCAAATAATTCTTCACTAACGAAAAAGAACGAACACTATTTGATCTTACGGATACGATCCAAGTCTCTTTTCTGGTCTTTTTCTTTGATCGTTTCCCGCTTATCAAAGCTTTTCTTACCCTGAGCTAAGGCAATCTCAATTTTGGCTATACCGCGCTCCGATAAATAGAGACGATAAGGGACAATAGTAAACCCTTTTTCTTTTACCCGTTTTTCGAGTTTGCGGAGTTCTGTTCGTCTAAGCAAAAGCTTTCGGGTACGACGGGGTTCGTGGTTTGCCAACGTCCCGAAATCATATTCTTTGATATACAAACTTCGAATGTATAACTCGCCTTTCCGAAAGGTACAATACGCATCAGCCAGATTCACTGCTCCCGTACGAATCGATTTAATTTCCGTTCCGGTCAATATTAGTCCGGCTTCCAGCGTATCAATAAAATGATAGTGAAATCGGGCCTTTCTATTAACTATTTCAATAGCTTGTTTTTTCTTCTTTTCCATGATTCTTATTGGGAATACCCTGCCATAAACAGCATGCTCCCGCTGAAAGTTCCGGCAGGCATTTAACCTAGCCGCACAGCCGTACCATAAGCCAATATCTCCGAACAGCCCTGCATCACCATGGATGTCGTAAAGCGTACATTGACTACTGCATCAGCACCAAGGGTTTCCGCATCAGCGATCATCCGATCAAGTGCCTGCTCCCGGGCATCTGCCATCAGGTGCGTATATTCTTTAATTTCACCGCCAACAATATTCTTCAAGCCGGCAAAAATATCCCTTCCAATATTCCGGGCACGTACCGTACTGCCACGGGCAATATCCAATACTTCTACAATTTTTTTACCCGGAATATCTGCTGTTGTTACGATTAGCATGATGATGTGTTTTATACCAGAAGTTAAGGATCAATCTTTCCTACCGGATCGAAATCATTCATTAATTTTTCTTTGAGGAAATCAGTCATCTTCCGATACAGATGGTAGCGGGTATTTCCGCCATAAATGCCATGATTCCTATTCGGATAAAAATAGGTGTCAAATTGTTTATTAGCTTCAACCAGTGCATTCACCATTTCAGCAGTGTGTTGAAAATGCACATTATCATCCCCCATACCATGTACGAGGAGATAATTTCCTTCCAACATATCGGCAAAATAAACAGGTGAGTTATCTGCGTATCCACTCGGATTCTCTTCCAGCGTTCGCATATAACGCTCGGTATAAATAGAATCATACCATTTCCAACTGGTTACAGGTGCCACCGCAATTGCTGCCTTAAAAGCGTCATTTCCCTTCAACAGGCAAAGCGTGGACATATACCCACCATAACTCCAACCAAATATTCCAATCCGGTTTGAATCGACATAAGGTAAACCGCCTAAATACCGGGCAGCTTCTATTTGGTCAATGGTCTCATATTTTCCAAGTTCGAGATAAGTCATTTTTTTAAACTCCTCCCCGCGGCCTCCTGTTCCTCTATTATCGACACAGGCTACGATAAAACCCTGCTGCGCCAGCATCTGAAACCACCAGTAGTTTTGTCCACCCCATCGATCTGTTACCTGCTGTGACCCGGGACCACCATACAGATACATAAATACCGGATATTCTTTTGTCTGATCAAAGTCAGGCGGTTTGATCATGTAGCCATTCAGACGTACATCCTCTGTGGTTGTAAAATCAAAAAATTCTACCGGCTGAACCCCATAGAATTCCATCTTCTCCTTTAACAGGGCATTATCTTCAATCAGACGCACCTCCTTCCCTGATCGGTCATAAACAGCATAAGAAGACGGATTATTTGCCGTAGAATGATTCAACACATAATAATCAAAGGTGCTGCTAAACTGTGCATTATTCCAGCCCGATTCAGTATTTAGCTTTTTAGGGCTATCCCTTCCAAACAGATCAATTGAATAGATATCCCGCTGGAGCGGACTCTCTATTGCGGCCTGGAAATAAATTTTGTTTTGCGTTTCATCGATCCCATAAAAAGAGCTTACCTCCCAATTACCCGTAGTAATCTGACTTTTCAGTATCCCATCCATCCCATAGAGGTAGATGTGGTTAAACCCATCGTCTTCACTCGTCCAGACAAAGTGTTTACCGTCTTTTAAAAAAGTCAGATTATCATGAATATCAATATACCAGTCACTGGTTTCCTGCAATAAACGCCGGGTTTTACCGGTCTTCACATCAGCCAACAACAAATTGAGCTGATTTTGATGCCGATTCATCTGAAATACACAAAGCTTATTTGGGTCTTTTGTCCATTTCAGCCTTGGTATATACTGATCCGTTTCATTTCCAATGTCAACCGAAACACTTTTTTTGGTATTCAGATCATAGATATGGATAGTCACCAGAGAGTTTGCTTCTCCAACCTTTGGATATTTAAAGGTGACATATTCCGGATAGAGCTCATCATTGTAGTTGGTCAGGGTAAACTCCTTTACCTGGCTTTCATCAAACCGGTAATAGGCAAGTTTTTGCCCGTCAGGTGACCAGAAAAACGCTTTCGCGAAAGAGAATTCCTCCTCATAGACCCAATCTGCTGCTCCATTGATGATCTGGTTCATGGCGCCGTCTGCAGTTATCTGTACGATTGCACCAGAGATCAGGTCTTTGTAATAAAGATTATTCTCATATACAAAGGCCACCTTGTTGGCGGCAGGGTTGAAGGTGGCATACTGTTGTTTTCCTTCGTCAAATAGCAAGTCCAGCTTTTTACCATCCCAGACAAAGAAGTTCGCCTTACTGGATCTTCTGTATATGGATTCAGACTCAGACTCAATAAGCAATTTGCTTTCATCCGTACTAAAAGTGTAACCAGAGAATTTGCCATTAAACCCTGCCTGGCCTTCCAGTTGTGTCGCCTCAAATAATACATCGGTTTGCGACCCGCTAAGTAAATCGTACCGGATTATTTGGTCTCCTTCCTTTCGGGAATAATGGCTACCGTCGTTGAGGAAATTAAATCCGGGTACCGAGTTAGCCCAAAATTCGTATTCCAACCAGATAGATTCCAGGCTGATCGGGCTTTGAGCCGTCATCGGAAGAATCTGCCCCAATACGAGGAAGGGCAGGATAAGAAATATTCGTTTCATATCATTATTCGGTTCAATTAGACAATTGGGCTATCAGACAACCTCAATAATATCCCGGAGTATTAACTGCTCTCTTTCCGGACCCACTGAAATAATAGAAATAGGCGTCTCCAACTTCTCTTCCAGAAATTTTACATAGTTGCTTGCTGCTTCCGGCAGGCCGTCAAAATCCGTTTTTCCGGATAGAACAGTATTCCACCCCGCATGCATTTCATAAACGGGTTCGATCACCCCGTCACAAATATCAAAGGGCATGCGGTCTGTCAGAGTACCATTATATCGGTAAGCCAGGGAAACACCAATTTCCTCAAACTCATCCAGTACATCAATTTTCGTAATGACCAATTTGGTCACACCATTCAACATGATGGTATAACGCAGTTGTGGAATATCCAACCAACCACACCGACGCGGCCGGCCGGTAGTGGCACCAAATTCGCCACCTGCTTCCCGGAGTCTTTCACCGGTTGCATTTAATAATTCCGTAGGAAATGGGCCGCCGCCTACCCGCGTACAGTACGCTTTGGTAATACCGATCACTTCTCCAATCTGATGCGGAGAAACGCCGAGGCCGTTGCAGACACCAGAGGTTACTGTATTGGAAGAAGTGACAAATGGATAAGTGCCAAAATCAATGTCAAGCATAGAGCCTTGGGCTCCTTCTGCCAACACTTTTTTCCCCTGTTTTAATTGATCATTAATGAAGTACTCCCCGTCCACATTGATCAGTTTCTTTAATACTTCGATGCTCTCAAACCAAACAGCTTCTTCCTTCTCCAGGTTAAAATCAAATTCGGGATATAATTTTAGCAGCCCCAAATGCTTGGCACGAAGCAACTCATATTTTTCCCGGAAATTAGGAGAGAATACGTCGCCTACCCGCAGACCGTTGCGACCGGTTTTGTCCATATAAGTAGGACCGATACCTTTGAGGGTTGATCCGATTTTTTCTACGCCTTTGGCAGCTTCGGAAGCGGCATCAATATAACGGTGGGTTGGCAGGATCAGATGGGCCTTATTCGCGATAAACAATCGATCTTTGTAATCCGTGCCTACTTCGTCCAGCTTTTTTAGCTCTTTTTCCAGCGTGATCGGATCGATAACTACTCCATTTCCGATCAGGTTAATCAGATTTTTCCGGAATATCCCCGAAGGAATCGTGTGGAGCACAAATTTTTGTCCATCAAATTTAAGGGTATGACCAGCGTTTGGGCCTCCCTGAAAACGGGCAACCACATCATATTGACTAGCTAAATAGTCAACAATCTTACCTTTCCCTTCATCTCCCCACTGCAAGCCTAGTATTACATCAATTGCCATTCGAATATTCAGGTTAACGGCTAAAAAGCCTGGGTGTATATCAGTTATTATTTATTCCTGGAAACGAAGTACTTGCCTCTGTTTTCCAAAAACCAAGTGCAAAATTAGAAATTTCGGATAGAATTAGAACCTCACTTGTCAATGGTTCTCGGACAAGCGCCATCGCATTTACCATAAAGGTTGAGCGAATGGTGGGTTATCCTGAACTTAAGCAGGTCGCCCATCATATCTTTTATCTGTTGAATTCGGGGATCACAAAACTCCAGTACCTTGCCACAATCCACACAAATCAGGTGGTCGTGCTGCTTAAACCCATACGATTTTTCATACTGGGCCAGGTTTTTGCCAAACTGGTGCTTTTTCACAAGATCACAGGTTACTAAGAGTTCCAGCGTATTATAAACGGTGGCACGGCTAACCCGATAATTTTGATTTTTCATGTGAATATAGAGTGCCTCTGCATCGAAATGATCATTCCGGTGGTAGATCTCCTGTAGGATAGCGTATCGCTCCGGTGTTTTCCGAAGGCCATTTTTTTCCAGATGGGCAGAAAAAATATTCTTCACCTCTTTTATGACCGAGTCTTCTGTCTTCATATTCATATATCGCACTTAAACCGGTGAACAAACATGGCGTTTTATTCTACTCTACTAACCGTTGAAACATTGTCAAGGTTCTTCAAGGTTTGAATTACCTGACTTAATTGGTCCGTATTTTGCACCAAAAGACTGATTTGACCTTCAAAATATCCCGCATCGCCTCCTATGTTAAAGGCTCGGATATTCAATCCGAGATTTGTAGAAATTTCGTGGCTCAGGCGCTGAATCATCCCGGGACCAGAGTCTATTCCGGTAATCTTTAGATCCGCTACAAAAGTGGAATTTGTTTGAGCCCCCCATTCAGCCTTCATAATCCGATAACCGTAATTGGCCATCAGGTGCATCGCATTCGGACAATTTGCCCGGTGGATTTTCAGTCCGGAATTCATCGTAAGAAAGGCAAAGATATGGTCGCCCTGAACCGGATTACAACAGGAAGCAAAGGAATAGCTGTAATTATCCGCTGATTCGCCTCCGACAAGCAACTTGGGCTTATTGGTTTTATCTCGTCTTTTAGAACTTTTTTCAACAACGGGTTCCGGCACCTCCGGAATTTCCACAAGTTTTGGAGGAATCAACACCAATCGCCCGCCTAGCACCTGAAAAGGTTTTAACAATTCACTGACATGCACCTTGTCTGTGGCCAGATCAAAATAGAGATCAACATGCGAGTTGTAGTTAAAATGTTTCACCAGCGCTTCTACACCCAGGTCAAACTCCACCTTCATGTTTTTCAGCTTCCGCTCCAAGGCTTCTTTGCCCAAGGTCCCCTGCTTCCGCCGTTCTTCCTTCATGGCCGAACGGATTTTCGAACGGGCCTTTCCGGTGACGACAAATTTTAGCCAACCCTCGTTCGGCTTTTGCTTTGATCCGGTCTGCACCTGAATCTGGTCGCCGTTTTTTAGTTTGTAACCCAAGGGCACCAGACGGTTATTGATCTTTACGGCAGTACAATGGTATCCAATATCAGTATGGATACTAAATGCAAAATCCAACGCTGTTGCGCCTTTCGGCAACATTTTCATATCACCTTTCGGCGTATAAACATAAACTTCCTCGTTAAAAAGGTTGGTCTTAAAGTCACTCAGAAATTCTAGTGCATCACTATTTGGGTAGTCTAAAAGTTCGCGCACACCATCCAGCCATACCTCATAAACATCCGGGCCATCAGACAAACCTTTGTACTTCCAGTGTGCCGCAAACCCGCGCTCCGCAATCTCATTCATTCGCACGGTACGAATCTGAACTTCTACAAAGCGGCCGCCCGGACCAATAACGGTTGTATGCAAGGACTCATAACCATTTGACTTTGGCGTGGTAATCCAGTCTTTCAGTCGCTCCGGAATGGGCTTAAATACATCCGTTACAACGGAATAAATCTGCCAGCAAATTGACTTCTCCCGCACCTTCTCGACATCTACAATAATCCGAACAGCAAAGAGGTCAAAGATTTCTTCGAATGGAACCTGCTTGGTTTTAATCTTATTCCAGACAGAAAAAATAGATTTTGGCCGGCCAAAAACCTCATAGGGCAAATTGATCGAATCCAGATGCTTTATCAGTGGTTTAATAAACTCATTGATGTAGCGTTCGCGGTCTTTTTTTGTTTCCTGAAGCTTGCGCGCTATTTCGAAATAAGGCTCCGGATCCGTAATTTTCATACAGAGATCCTGAAACTCTGTTTTTACCGCATACAATCCCAGCCGGTGTGCCAGTGGAGCATAGATATAAGATGTTTCGGCAGCAATTTTAAGCTGTTTATGGCGGGGCATTGAGCCGATTGTACGCATGTTGTGCAAACGATCAGCCATTTTGATCAAAATGACCCGTACGTCATCAACCAGTGTCGATAAAACCTTTTTGAAGTTTTCTGCCTGCGGACTTTCAGAATTATAGGAGCTATCCAATTTGGTGAGTCCGTCAACAATACGGGCAATGCGCTCCCCAAAAGTTTCCTCCAGTTGAGCAAGCGTTACATCTGTATCTTCCACCACATCATGCAGAAGGGCACAAACAATAGCAGTAGGTCCTAAGCCTAGTTCTTCTGCACAAATCCGGGCTACTTCAATGGGATGGAGGATGTAGGGTTCACCTGTTTTACGCCGCTGTTGGCTATGTGCCTGTACGGCTAACTCATACGCATTCCGGATATTTTGAGAATCTTGCTCATCCGGATTCTTGATTGTACGCAGCAACTGGCGATATGCCCGTTGGATCAATCGTTTCTCTTCTTCCTGTTGACTAATTACCTCAGGCATAGTACTCTCGATATCCTACTTTCGTTTCTCTTTCCGCTATAAATAGTACATTCCAGATACTAGTGGAATATACAAAGCTATAAAATTAGTGACTTTGGGGTAATTTTTTCGAAATCCTTTTATCTTTGCAGAGCTTTTTCAGTTTTGCGTGAAAAATGTTTTATAAAACGTTGGTTTACAAGACATAACGCAAATTTATAAAAAGGAGTTCCGAAAAGGCAATTTGACAATAGAGTGGACACACATGCGGGTGTGGCGAAATTGGTAGACGTGCTAGACTTAGGATCTAGTGCCGCAAGGCGTGGGGGTTCGAGTCCCTTCACCCGCACAACTGAAAATGGAGGGTTTTTTATTAAAATCCTTCATTTTCAACTTCCACCAGCCCGATAAGTGCAGGAGCTGCCGATCGGTAAAATATTTCAACATATTCCCCTCCTTTCTGAATAGCTGATCAACTTTTCCAAAATTGACAGTGTTATCGAGGGTAACTTTTTCCTAAGCATAAATTTTCCAAGGTTCTATGGCTAATGTTGTCAGAGAAGACATTGACACGCTTAACGCGACTTTAACTATTCTATTGAATACAGAGGAGTATCAGCCGTTATTCAATGCGGAGCTCAAAAAAATCCGGGGCAAAGCCCAAATGCCTGGCTTCCGTAAAGGGAAGACACCAGCAAGTATGATCCGTAAAATGTACGGTCCTCAGGTTCTATCTGAAATCATTGATAAGGAGGTCAATAAAGCAATGACCGATTATCTGGTGAAAGAGCAAATGAGTTTCCTCGGAAACCCGATTCCATCTGAGCAGCAAAAACCCTTTGATTTTGATGTAAATAATCTCCAGGATTTTGAGTTCAAATTTGACTTGGGCCTGGTGCCTACATTTGAGGTCAAAGGAATGGATGAAAAGACTAAGTTTCCTAAGTACGAAGTACAGGTTTCCAAAGAAACGCTGGACAAGGAGTTAACCAACGTCCTGAAGCGCTTTGGCACGCAGGAAGCTGTCGATGCAAAAATTGAAGAAGATGATATTCTTCGCATTTCAGCTAAAGAGCTTGACGGGAAAAAAGTGCGTGAAGGCGGACATGAATCTTCATTCAGCATGGCGGTAAAAGACTTAACTGAAGCTGCCTCCAAAAAGATCATTGGAAAAAAAGCAGGCTTCTCTGCTGCCTTCAACATCTATGAAGTAGAAGATAAGGCCGACAGAACCCATGCCCTAAAGCACCTGCTCCAACTTGAAGCAGAAGAAGCTGAACAGGTAGGTGAAAACTTTGAGCTTACTATCAATGAAGTGGTTCGACTGAAACCGGCTGAGCCAACTGAGGAGATATTCAGCCAATACTTCGGACCAGATCGAGCTAAAACAGCCGATGAAGCCAAAAAAATCCTGGAAGAGGATATTACGAAATTTTACGATAACCAGGCAGATGGTATCCTGTTCAAGCAGGTGCAAAAGCATTTGCTGGCAGAAAATGAAGCACAACTCACGCTCCCGGATGCCTTCCTCAAACGCTGGTTGGTAAACCGCAATGAGGACCAGGGACTCACACAAGAGCAACTCGAGGAAGAATATCCGCTTTTTGCGGAGGACCTGCGCTGGCGCCTCATGAAGGAGAAAATGCTTAGCCATTTTGAGATTCAGGTTACGGAAGAAGATATTCGGAATGGCTTCAGAAGCCGCTTCCAAAACTACCTGGGTGCCTTACGTGGCAACGAAGCACTCATTGAGAGCACCATAGATCGGGCAATGGAGAATGAGGAGCAGGTGGAAAGCGTTCAAAATGAAGTGCTCACAGAATTACTCTTCGAAAAACTCAAAAATCTTTACAAACTGGAACCTAAGAAGGTCAAAGAAGACAAATTTGACGAGCTCCAGAAAGAATTTTTGAAACCTGTAGAAGGATAATTCAACCACAGGCATTGATCTGGCGTTATTAGATGGTTAGCCTATATTGGTTCCATATTAAAATGAAGACATGTTCCCTAAAGACGAATTTTTAAAATACACCACCAAACACCTTGGCATGAGTAGCCAACGGGTGGAAGACTTTGCCAAGTATAATTTGGGCAATATGCCCCAGAGCATGACCCCTTATATTATTGAGGAGCGTCAGATGAATATCTCTGTGCTGGATGTTTTTTCCCGTTTGATGATGGACCGCATCATCTTTTTGGGTTCGCCTGTTACAGATCAGGTAGCGAATATCGTACAGGCCCAGCTCCTTTTCCTGGAATCCGCAGATCCCAAACGGGATATTACTATGTTTGTAAACAGCCCTGGTGGCTCGGTGATCGCTGGTTTAGGAATGTATGATACGATGCAATACGTATCACCCGACATCTCCACTATTTGTACCGGATTAGCCGCTTCTATGGGAGCTGTTTTACTGACTGCGGGCCAAAAAGGAAAACGTACCTGTCTGAAACACAGCCGGGTAATGATCCACCAACCATTAGGTGGTATGCAGGGCCAGGTATCGGATATGGAGATTTCCTACAAGCTCATTAAGCAAATGCAAAAAGAGCTTTATGATATTCTGGCAAACCATACCGGTAAAGATTATGATACCATCTTACAGGATTGTGATCGGGATAACTGGATGACAGCAGAAGAGGCAAAGGCATATGGCCTGGTTGACGAAGTATTGGATCGTACCAGCCCAAAAGAGTAAGCGAGGTCACAACCAACCATTTAGTATGCGTACAAACAAAGGGAATAGTTATCGTTGTTCGTTCTGTGGAAGAGATAAATCGGAAGCACTAATCCTTATTGCCGGTATTGAAGCACATATCTGTGAAGTATGTGTGGAACAGGCAACAGAGATTATTGAAGAAGAACTCTATCACGATCGAAAAACCAAAGAGGAAAGTGGGCAGGGAGACTTTAAAGTACCTTCCGGGATTACCCCGAAAATGATTAAAGATCACCTGGATAAATACGTAATCGGACAGGATGCAGCTAAAAAGTATCTTTCTGTTGCCGTATATAATCACTATAAGCGGCTCCGTCATGATGCCAATACAGAAGAAGTAGAGATTGAAAAATCGAATGTTCTTTTTGTCGGGCAAACCGGTACCGGGAAAACACTTTTGGCCAAAACGATCGCTAAATTGCTGAATGTTCCTTTTGCAATTGTCGATGCAACCGTCTTTACGGAAGCCGGTTATGTTGGAGAAGATGTAGAAAGCATCCTTTCCCGACTGCTTCAGGTTTGTGATTACAATGTAGATGCCGCTCAACAAGGGATCGTATATATTGATGAGATTGACAAAATCGCACGTAAGAGCGATAATCCGTCAATTACGCGGGATGTCTCCGGTGAAGGTGTACAACAAGCCATGCTGAAAATGCTGGAAGGTACCGATGTAAACGTACCACCACAGGGAGGCCGAAAACATCCGGAGCAAAAGTTGATCAAGGTCAACACGCAAAATATCCTGTTTATCTGCGGGGGCGCTTTTGACGGTATTGAAAAAAATATCGCTAAAAGATTAAACACGCAGGTTATCGGATTTGGCAGCAATGATACCAACATTGTCGATCGGGAAAATATGTTACAATACATTTCCCACCGCGACCTGAAAGCATTTGGATTAATTCCGGAGCTGATCGGCCGCTTACCCGTATTGACATTCCTGGATCCATTAACCAAAGACGTACTTAAAAGGATTTTGAGCGAGCCCCGCAATTCGCTGATCAAACAATACTCCCGCTTATTTGAGCTGGAAGGTATCAAATTGAGCTTCACCGAAGATGCTATTGATTATATCGCTGAAACAGCACTGGAGTATAACCTGGGAGCTCGTGGATTGCGATCCATCTGCGAAGCAATTATGACCGATGCCATGTTTGAGATTCCTTCTCAAACTGAATTGGATCATTTTGAAATAAGCAAAGAATACGCTACTGAAAAGTTGAAAAAGTCGAAATTATCGTCTCTTAAGGCTGCTTAGACTAAATTATTCTTTATTCTAAAAAAGGCTGACTTTACCGGATTTTCCGGTAGTCAGCCTTTTTTTTTCCTTATTTTATTTCGCTTTTCAGACCGCAAACCTTACTTTCATATCTAGATGTCAAAACATTTATTGTCGAAACAACTTTTTAAACAAAAAACATTGCGTCTATGAAATCCTTACTCGGACTCGGAAAGTATTTGTTTGCTATTCCATTCGCCATTTTCGGTTTGTTTCACCTTATGGGAGCAAAAGATATGGCAGGCATAGTTCCAATTCCAGGTGGTGAAATTTGGGTTTACCTTACCGGAATCGCCCATATTGCTGCTGCTGTTGCCATCCTGATTGGCAAAATGGATAAACTCGCCACAGCGCTGCTTGGATTAATGCTTTTAATTTTTGCCTTATCCATCCATTTGCCCGGAGTCATTGAATCCGGAGGCGAAAACCAAATGGCCATGGGTGGTTTTCTTAAAGACACCATGCTTGCCGGAGCATCCTGGTTATATAGTTTACACATTGCTAAAGATCCGGCCGTTATAGGATAAACACCATCTAAAATCTATCGAAATAAGCAGCCGCTTTTCCTGTACGGGAAGGCGGCTTTTCTTTTAACTGAAAACAGCTAGCTTTGCCAAATGCAAGCTCGTTACTTCGCCGAATCAGCCTACCTGGGCAAAGCCTACTGTGGGTGGCAAAAACAACCCGGCCAAATAAGCGTCCAGTCTGTTATTGAAGGGGCACTCCAAACCATTCTTGGCCAGGAGACAGAAATCACCGGATGCGGAAGAACGGATAGTGGCGTACATGCAAAACAGTATTTTTTCCACTTCGATTTCCCCGGATCATTCCCCGACGGATTCCTCCGGAGGATCAATAAATTTCTTCCTCCGGATATAGCTATCAGAAGAATCATTCCGGTAGCCGATGATGCCCATGCCCGGTTCCATGCAACGCATCGGGCATATGAATATCACCTGACCATGCACAAAGACCCTTTCAGTCAGGAAACTGCCTACTTTTATCCGTACGCCCTACGGCCTGATTTTAAAAAACTTCAAGAAGCTGCTACATTATTGCTTGACTATCAAGAGTTTTTCCCATTTTGTAAGACAAATACCGATGTAAAGACCATGGAATGTAACCTGGTTCGATCTGAGTGGAAACAATCCGGAGATGAACAAGAGCTCGTTTTTCATATCGCAGCAAACCGCTTTTTGAGAGGTATGGTTCGACTCATCGTTGGGATGTGCGTAAATGTAGCCACCAGTAAACTGGATCTGGAATCCGTAAAAATAGCTTTAGACAAGCAGATTCGTCTGGAGAAAAGTTGGAGCGTTCCTCCGGAAGGATTGTTCCTGACAGATATTCGATATCCATTTATTCTGCTATGAGTAATAAAAACAATTCAGCCCTCCTACTCACCTTAAGCATTTTCCTCCTCACTGCCTGTGGAGGCTCAAAATCGCTATTTCAAGCTGGACAAATAGCTTCTCAATTTCCGGAAAGCCTGACAGGCTATGTACTCCTCGACCCGGAAACAGGCGAAATACTGGAGGATTACCAGGGCGATCACTATTTTCTTCCGGCTTCCAATATGAAGCTTTTTACATTCTATACTGCTATCCACATTCTGGATAATCCCCTGCCGGTTTTCGAAGTTTATGAACAAGGATTTTACACCTATTTGCGAGGTACCGGATTTCCATTATTTCCCTTTCCGGAATCCTCCTGGGCGGAGCCAGGCTTAGCACGCTCCCTCCTGGCTATTGACACAGACACCCTGTACTTATGTCTCGACAATCAAAAGTCCCCCAAATACGGTTCCGGCTGGGCCTGGGATGATCAATATTATGGTTTTCAAACGGAACGAACACCCTTATCTCTTTACCGAAACAGCCTGAATGTAAGCAGAGAAACGCCCCTCTCCCCGCTCCGGCTCTTTCCGCCTGCGTTTGATGTATATCGCGATCCAAACACAGACCATATTTACCGGGCACCCAACGAGAATACCTTTTACCTTCCGGCGAATATAGACACGATCCAAAAACTCAATTTCCAAATACCTTTTCAGGCGGATGGCGTAACGCTGGCCAAACTATTGGAGCAACGGATTGGCCGGCCAGTCAGAGCTCGCAATTATCTGCCCCTGGGAGCAACACAAACAAAGATCCTCTATTCGGATGTCCCATTAGACACCCTGTATCGCCGGATGCTCCAGGAAAGCGACAACCACCTGGCCGAGCAGATTTTATTAATGTGTAGCCGAAAAATCGGAAAATCCCTTTCCGCGGAAGCGATGATCGAATACGCTCAGGAGAATTACCTCCAATTTCTGCCGCAATCTGCTATCTGGGTTGACGGATCCGGGCTTTCCAGGTACAACCTTACAACGCCCAGAAGTCTGGCATTCCTACTCCAAAAGATCTACCAGGAGGTAGATACAGATCGCCTGTTAAACCTCCTGCCGGCTGGCGGTCAATCCGGTACCATCCGAAATTGGTATGCAGCCAATCCGCCCTATGTATATGCCAAAACCGGAACCTTCAGAAATCAACACTGCCTTAGTGGGTATATCAAAACCAGAAAAGGACGAATTCTGGTTTTCAGTTTTATGCACAACAACTTTCCCGGGCCTTCCAGCACCGTAAAAGAACCCATGGAACGGATTCTGGAGGCTATTTACGAAGCGTATTAAACCTTAATTCCTAAATCGCCCCACCATCCGCTTTAGCAAACTGCGTTTGTCGGTGATGACATAGGCTTTCCCTTCCAAAATCGGACGAAAAGGCAAGGGCTTCCCAAAAGTAGTTAGCAGGGTATCGGCCAGAGCAATTTGTATAGAATATGTACCGGCCTCCGGCGTGAGCGAAAGGCTGGAAACCTGCCCTTCCACCTTGCCGAATTCTGCTGCCGGGAAATCAAATAATTCGATCTCGACCTGATCTCCCAACTGAATACGTCCGGCACCCTGACTCGAAATCACTGCCTCCGAAACCCAGCCTGAAAGATCGCTCCGGGAGAGAATTGTAAAAACCAGATCTCCCGTTGTCACGCGTTGCCGTTCATCCCGAAAGCGGCCAAAACTAATGCTACCCGCTACTGGTGCAACCAATACAAAGGTCTGTTCCCAGGCATTCAGGGCACTTTCCAGTTCTTGTTTATATTGACTCAAAAGTGGCATTTGATCAGCCAGCCATTTTGCTTGAGATTCCTCTATTTCGACTTGAGCTTGCCGGATGGTTTGCTTGGTACGACTTGTTTCTGACTGTCTGATCTGGAGGTTTGCGAGATCGCGTTTGTACTGAAATTGCAGGCGTTCAATCGCCTCCAGCTCCACCAAACTAATAGCCCCTTTTTGGTAAAGCGCCTTTTGGCGAATAAAGCTGGTAGCCGCTACTTCTATTTCTTCTTCCAACAATTTCTCCTGTTGCTTCAGTTTCGTTTGCACCTGCTCTAATTCTGTCAACTGTTCCTGCAAGAGACTTTTCCGGGATATCGTCTGATCGGCTGCAAGCCAGGATTTCACCAATGTCAGATGTCGTTCAAACCGCGCATACACAGGCTTTATTTCACCCAGTTTCAAAGATTCAGGAAGTTGGATTTCTCCCAGAAGTGCCGGATTAAACGACCAGGATTCCATCGCTGTTTTTAATTGCCGGATTGCCGTTGGATCAGCCGGATTTTCTATCACTGCAAGCCAGGTACCAGCCTGGACTTCCTGCCCGTCCTCCACATAAATTTCACTCAGTCTTCCGCTTTCCCGGGCAACGATTTTCACAGGCAGACCACCAGCTGTCACACGGATATCGGCTTCCAATCTATCCGGATACCGAAATATCGCCGCAAATACCAAAAACAGGATCAGAATCAACAAAATACTACTCATCCCCCATCGCAAAATCCAGCCTTTCGGACTACCGATCAACCCTTGGAAGTCTTCTATCTGGTCTGTTTGTTGTTCCTGATTCATCGGATTAAATTACCCATTTATTTCCAGCTGGTTTCGTACCAGCTCATAATACTCCCCCTGCTTTTCCAAAAGTGTTTGGTGCGTGCCACTTTCTATGATCCGGCCATCAGCCATTACCAGAATCTGGTCGGCATCTTTCACCGTACTCAGGCGATGCGCCACAACCAGTACCGTACGACCTGTATAAAACTGACGCAAATGATCCAAAATAGAACGCTCGTTATTGGCATCCAGGGCATTGGTCGCTTCATCAAAAAACAGGAATCGTGGATTTTTATACACCGCCCGGGCAATCAACAGCCGCTGTCTTTGTCCCTGACTTAGGCCATTTCCCTGCGCACCAATCCGGGTATTCAATCCATTGGGTAGTTGCCGGATATAGTCTTCCAGGCTGGCCAATTCAATGGCTTTTTTTAAGCGGATAGGATCTGGCACATCCGTACTTTCAGCTATATTATTGGCGATCGTATCAGAAAACAAAAATCCGTCTTGTAATACGGCCCCACATTGACTTCGCCACCAGGCTTTGTTCATCGAAGAAAGCGGCACCTCATCCAACAACAATGTGCCAGAACCCGGCTGGTAAAACCCGAGCAATAACTTAAGAAGCGTAGTTTTTCCACTACCGCTATTTCCGACAATGGCAGTGACCTTACCTGCCGGAATAGAGAAGTCAATTTCTTTTAACACCGGTTCCTGTACACTTGTGTAGGCAAACGAAATTCCGCGACCTTCTATATTGCCGGGGCCATCACTCCAAATTTTTTCACTTCCTCCCGGATCCTCATCCGGCAATTGATGAATTTCTCCAAACCGCTCGAAGCTTATCCGGGCATCCTGGGCACGGCGTAGAAACAAGGTAATTTGCTGAAGCGGCAGATTCAATTGGCCAACAATAAATTGTATGGCCAATAGAGAACCTAAGCTCATCCGTCCCTCGATCACAGCTAAGGCCGCAACCAATAAAATGAAGATATCTTTTAACTGCGCAATAAGGGTGGTACCTCCATCTTGTAGTTGACTTATCCGCAGCCCCCGTAAATTGACCTTGTACAAATCGGCCTGGATCTGTGCCCACTTCCAACGCCTTTTTGTATCGCTACCCTGTAATTTAATCTCGGGCATGCCCTGTATCAATTCAATCAGAGCATGTTGATTCTCCGAATTTTTTTCAAAGCGATCAGCATCGATCAACCTGCGCTGGTTCCAGAAAAGGATTAACCAGCCAAAATAAAGCAGACTGGACAAGAAGAAAATCAAAAATATCCCAAAATGAAAGAGCGCCAAAACAGTACCAAACACTAACAATTGAAACCCGGAAAGCAGGAGCGACATACTTGATTGGGTTACAAACAATTCAATGCGTTTGTGATCCTGAATCCGATTGAGCAAATCTCCCATTAGTCGCTGATCAAAGAATCGCAGCGGCAAACGCATCAACTTTTGCAAAAATGTACTCAGCAGGGATAAGTTAAACCGGGTCCCCAAATGCAGAAAAATCCAATTCTGGAAAAACAAGGCACTGGTTTGTCCGAGCACCAAAACAAGTTGCCCAATCAATAAGATCCAGACTAATCCGATATCGCGATTGGATATTCCGATATCTACGATTGCTTTGGTGATAAAAGGCAAGGCCAACTGGATACCACTCAGCACTACCAAGCCTAATATAAGTTGCCTAAAGAGAGCCTTATAAGGTGATAAATAATTCCATATAAACCGCCAATCCAGGGATTTAGAGCCAGTGGTGGTTTGCCGCGAAAACAACACACCCGGCTCTAATAAAAGCGCAATCCCTTTTTCCTGGCCGTCCAGCCATTTGGACAGGAAGGCACGTTCACCCAGCCGCATACGTCCCTTTGCAGGATCAGCTATATAATAATGTCCCTTGTGAATTCGGTACAGTACCACAAAGTGCCGTTGCTCCCAATGTAAGATACAAGGCAAAGGTGCGTCGAGTAATCCCGGATCATCCCGAAGTGCCAACTGCACCGGCAGCGATTCCAGTTGAATGGAACGAGCCGCTCCAATCAAGCCTTCTACCGAAACACCTTCCCGATCCACTCCGGCTAAATCACGGAGCTCTGCAAGTGGAAAATCCTTCCCGTACCAGGCTGCAACCATGCGCAGACAAGCAGGCCCGCAATCACGGGCATCAAGTTGGCGATATAAGGGAAACGAATGCCTCAACAAGTTGAATTTAATAACCGGTTCACAATTTAAACAAACTCTTAAAAGAACTTTAACGATTACCTTTGTAACCACTTCCAATATGAAGCCGTCTGAATCGTTAAAGGTTTAGTTCAAACGAAATACCTACGACATGAAAAAATTACTTGTATCCATATTTGCCGCACTGTTGGTGTTGCCAACAATATTTGCACAACCTGCAAAAGATTACACCGACTCCAAGGATTCTGATCCGGCAGCAACAGCTATACTCAAAAAGGTAAAAGCGACCTATGAGAGTTACTCCTCGGTAGAGGCAGATTTTAGTCTGCAGATTGAATTCCCGGAAGAACCGGTAGAAATCATGAAAGGCAAACTGTTTCAAAAAGGTGATAAATACCGGATTGATATGGAGACTCAAAGCATCATTTGCGATGGTACTACCGTGTGGTTATTTTTAGCCAATAACAAGGAAGTACAAATCAATAATGCCGACTTTGGTGAAGATAGTGGAATCCTTTCCCCTGCGGATCTACTCCGGGCATACGAATCCGGCGAATACGTGTACGTACTCTCCAATGAATCGATGGAAGACGGAGTGGCTGTTCAGCAAATTGAGTTCAAGCCTTTGGATCGTGATTCAGAATACAGCAAAATGCGTCTGACAGTGGAAAAAAGCACTGCCAAGATCAAGCGGATCAAAGCGTTCTCCCGAGACGGGAGCCGATTTACGCTTTCTATTGACAAACTCACTCCAAACAAAGCACTAGCAGATAATAAGTTTGTTTGGAACAAGTCTGAATGCCCGGACTGTTATGTCGAAGATCTGCGGATCGACTAGGCGTTTGATCAAAAAACATGAAAATCCCGAATTTTGGAAAAGCCCAAAATTCGGGATTTTTTTTGCCGTATTTTTAAACCTCCAATCTATGCAATAGTCCAAAGCGCGTAAAATTAACTGGTATGATGAGAACGCCCCTGCTCCTTTTAATGGCTCTTTTCTTTTTCGCTTCCTGCACTAAAAAGGAAACCATTACCGATATCAACCACATCAACCAAATTATTGACGAGAACATCGCGCCACCTTATGATGGCGTTACAAGTGTGGAGGTTGATAATTATGTCAATAAGGTGTACATCGATCTGTATGGCCGGGAACCTCTTGACAGCGAACTGGAATTCAGTACGGCCATGCTGAAGGATGGTGGATTAACCCCGGAGGTTCGGGAGCTTTTCCTCGACGATATCCAGTCGAGCGCCGAATACTTTACGCGATTTTGGGAAATATACAATCAGGCATATCTCCAAAATGTAACAGAAGACTATATTAATTTCCAAATCATCCTATATACTCAGGCTTATAATGATGAGCTCCAAAACGGAAACACCGCTTTTGCCCAACGGATCATGCAGGAAATCATTCGATTTGAAAAGCTTCGTGATGCGCCCGCTGATTATGAGAACGGGCTAATTGACATCAAGGAATTTTTTAGAAGAATAGCCGACAACGGGGTATATGACGAAATAAATATGGGCAGCGAAAACTTTGTAATTTCCTGTTTTGAACATTTCTTCAAACGCTTTCCAACAGAAGCCGAATTACCCGCTGCTGTCACAATGGTTGATGGATTTGCTGCCCAAATCCTATTGGAAGACGGCAACAACAAAGCTGATTTCTTAGATATCATCTTAAGCAATGGCGAATTCTATCAAGGACTCGTTTTTGACATCTATCAGCAGTTGCTCTCCAGAATCCCCGACTCTGCCGAGATGGGAGAAAGTACACTGGAACTTACTGAGTTTGGCTCTTATCAATCCATTCAGCGAAAGCTAATGATCTCTGAAGATTACGCCGGATTTTAATTTTCGAAAAAACTAATCCATCATGAGAATAGCTATCCCATTCCTTTTACTGCTTTGCTTCGGATTAAGCAGCTGCAAAAAGGAGACCATCGTAAACAAGGAAACGGTTGTCGATAACTACATATACGGCATCAACAACGAGGAGGTTTACCAATCGAATGTGGAGAAAACCAAGCAAAAATCTGCCGAGCAATATATCTCCATCCTGTATGCCAACCTGTTTCTACAAACCGTGCCGGCAAATGTACTAACACAACTTACGGAGGTGCGGGAGGCAAATGGCGACAAACAACTGGTTGATGAATTAATCCTCAACAACTATGTCAATTCAGGTCAGGTAAACATCCCTTCAGATAGCGAGATGCGCGCAAATATTGATCAGTTTATCGAAGACACTTATCTGCGTTTTTTTCTGCGCAAGCCTACGCCCTATGAACTTTATGAACTTCGGCAGGCTATTGAAGAAGATTCGGAGCTTAACCCGGAGTTGATTTACCAGGGTTTTGCACTTTCAAACGAATACAAATATTATTAAAAGGCTTCTGGCCAAAATGAATAGGATATGAAACGCAGAACATTCATAAAAAGAACTGCAATCACCACAGCCGGTAGCTTGTCTGTCCCTTTTCTTTTACCTTCCGGAAGCTTATTTGCAGCCACTGGCAGCCGGGTTGCCAACCATGTGGTGTTTGTACTTTTTGGTGGGGGCATCCGAAACCAGGAATCCGTTCAAATGCAGTATCTGGCTAATCAGGGACTTCCGACCGAAGGGAATATCATGCGCAATATGCTGCAAGGTGCCGCTCCGGCAAGCAACCTGATTTACCAACCCTGGAACCCAATCCTAAACACTCCGCTCTCCCAACAGGGAACCTTATACCGGGAGGTGAATTACCAAACAGGCCCTACCGGGCACTACAACGGACATACAGTCGCTATGACCGGAAACTATACGGAAACAGGTTTGAACCTGAATATTAATCCAGAATTTCCGACCATCTTCGAATACTACCGCCGACATTCGGATCCGGCAAAAACAGCGCTAAACTCCTGGTGGGTATCGGAAGGCCTCGGCCCCTACCCTTCTCTGAACTATAGCCAGCATCCGGCCTATGGTGCCGCTTATGGAGCCAATTATCTGCGCCCTGCCAGCGTATTTGGAGCAGCTGGTTTCAATCAGTTAAGTAATGCTGTAAACTATCAACCAGACGATGTAGCCCGGATTCATAAGATCAAAGCTATGCTGGATAATAATTTTGATCTGGACGCCGATGCCCTCCCAGGTGTACAAAACACCCCGGAGGAGCGGGAAGAAATAAAATCCTACTACCTCGAGCTAATTGACCAGAT
Source organism: Saprospiraceae bacterium (assembly GCA_020437105.1). Lineage (GTDB taxonomy): Bacteria > Bacteroidota > Bacteroidia > Chitinophagales > Saprospiraceae > JAAEZH01. Next base: position 24,899 of record JAGQWR010000002.1, on the reverse strand, counting down.
TACAAACGGAACACTCGAAGTACCTACACCTGGCAACGATTATAATTTATTGACGGGCGACCTCATTGCCCTCACCGGAGCCTGGTCTGTACTCGACCGGTTCCAACCTGAGTTAATGGTGGTGAATACGACCAATCTGGATATCTGCCACAGTGATTTCAGTCAGTATGTCAACTTCCTGCACAAAGCAGATTATGGGGTGGGCTGGCTTTGGAATAAGATCCAAAACCACCCGGTTTTAAAAGACGATACGATCATGATCTGTATTCCGGAACATGGCCGAAATATGGACTCCAATAATCTGACCGATCAGAACGGCCTGCGGGCATACGACCATACGGGCGATGCTAATTCAAGGCGATTGTTTTCGTTGATAGTAGGACCAAATGATAAGGTAATTCAGGGTCAAAGCCTGGGGTCACTGGGGAATCCGGCGGCCGAATCTATCGACATTGTACCGACCATTGCCCATATTCTGGGAATACATGAAGATATTCCAGGCTATTTGTTGCCCGGCAGGGTACTCGAAGAAGCCTTTCTGTAAAGCAGACTCAAAATCCTGTAAGATGACTAAGAACCACCTACTTCTGTTAAGCCTGTTTTGCCTCCTGGTATTCGCCTGCAGCGAAAGCCTGGTCACAAATGAAGATCCTTTACCGGATCCACCCGAAAATCCGTTTGACGGGATCGATTATTCGGAAAACGAAATACCACAGATCGAAGTGGATTCAGCAACTTTCCTGGGGCTACATACCTATATTTTCTCTCAGGCATGTAATCAACCCGGCTGCCATGACGGCACCTTTGAACCTGAATTCCGGACAGTGCAGAGTGCCTATAATTCGCTGGTTTATCACGATATAAAAAAGAATTACGATGTTGATCCTCTCCCCTATCGGGTTACTCCGGGTGAGCCGGAAAACTCCATGATCTGGCACCGGTTGACAATGCATAATCCGCCAAATTTCGAGCAGATGCCTTCCAGTGGCATTCCGCTCGGACAGCATGAACTCGATTTAATCCAAAATTGGATTGAAGCCGGTGCTCCGGATATTTACGGCAACTTACCCAGCCTGAGTAGTGTGCAACCTACTGCTTTGGGCCTCGCAGCCTACCTGCCCGATTTTAATGATTTTCGGGTAGATACAGCACGGGGAGGAGTATTTTTCAATCCGTTTATGACCCTGGCAGCAGAGGATATGGAATTGTGGTTTTTGTATATAGATGAAACGCCGGCTGGTGACACAATCTTTGGAAATGAGCTGACTTACAATAAAATTCAATTTTCGGATGATCCCTACGATTTTTCGAATGCCGTAGAGCTTCAAATGCAAGTTGTTTTAATTCCGAATTTCATTTCCAGCGTTTTTAGTCAGGAGGTGGGTTTTCCGATTCCGTATTACCAAACGATTACTGTCAACCCGGCCAGCCTTGGATTTGCTCCGGGAGATATTGTGTATATGCGTACCTACGTGCAGGACAGTGATCACGACACCCCCACAGAGATTCCGACTGCCGCGAATGAGATTTATATACAAACCTATTTTTCCTGTATCCTTCAATAAAACTGATCCAGATGCGGATATTCCTGTCTATCATCGGCCTACTCTTTTTACTCAATTCCTGTACCAAAGAAACACAGGACACCATCGAAAACGAGGTTAATCCAACGATTTCAAACACACCAAAAATTGAACTACTGGAGGTCAATCAACAAAGTGTAGTTGCCTATGAAGACCAGCTCATTTTCACGATAGAATACCTGGATGGGGATGGTGACCTTGGCTCCCTTGATCCGGACAAAATGAATATTGAGCTGGTCGATCAGAGAGATCCTGCCCTCCTGATCTTTGGTTATCACCTGTCTCCGCGTGCCCCGGAGGGCAGCGAGATCAGTATCCAGGGCACTCTCGACATCATATTAGATAATACGATTCTCCTGGATTCTGACAACAGCACAGAGAACACCACTTTTAAAATTCGAATTTTAGATGAAGCCGGCAATTGGAGCAATGAAGTGGAAAGTCCGGTGATTACGATAAGTAAGTAGTTGTTGGGAGTGGTCCTGTGCCCCGATAGCTATCGGGGGTGGTCCTGTGGGTTAGTTCTCATTCAAAATTATGGTCTAGGGCCTTTGGCCTGGTCTAGCTCGCCTGTCGGCTTTGCGGTCTAGGGGCTGCGCCCGGTCTATTGGAGACAACTTCACGATTTAAACGTTTTAACCCTGAGCGAACGCTCATTAAAAATTAAGACTTATTCTTCCAGATTTTGCAATCTTTTCTGAATATCTCTTCTTTTATTTCGGGCATGTACGATATGCGGTTCGGTGATTCTATCTGCGCAATTGGTCATAGGACAGCGTTCGCAGGTGTTATTGACTTCCATGTCCGGAATGTTTGGGTCTGCCCAAAACCGAACTTGTTTCTTCAACTCATCGTTGATTTCCAGCCCGATCGTGATACTCACATGCGAACGATTTCCCTGATAGGCTGGGCGAGCAATGGTAAAGACCAGAAATGAATCCGCTGTACCATGGTATGTCGATCGTTGAGCGGCTGCCAGCATTTCGCCAGATACGTTTTTTTCCAATCGCTGGATGGCAGAAATGGAAAGCCATCTTCGGCAATAGTGTTCATATAATCCATTACCATGCGGGTTATGCCTTCCGGCGAAATGTAATTCTTTGTCGATTCGAAAGCTGCCTTTGCTATGATCATGAATTACCCGAATGAGAAAGAGTTTCTTCAATCCGAATGCTTCGGGAAGCAGGTTGGTCATTCGCTGGAAAAGCATTTCCGGGGAAGCGCCGTATGTGCTGAGCATTTGGAGTAATATCTCCGGTTGCCAGGTATCTTTTTGAAAAAAAGCCCCTAGTTCCGACACCAGACGCTGGCGCGGAATGAGGAGTGCTGCGGAGAAATAGCCTGCCTTAAAATGATTCAGAACTTCATCAAAGGATGAAGCCCGTAGCAGAGAAGAGGTATTAGCCCGATCCTTGAGCTTTAAATATTGAAAACCAAGTTCCTTACCGAGCTGAAAAGCGCGTTGCACATCCGTTAGATTTCCGTTGAGCAACAAGGTGCCTTTGGAAGGCAGATAGACCGAACGCAGGTTATCCAGTTCCGGATATTCATCGAGGCCATTCATTTGAATCTTGTACTGATAGCCGGTTTCAAGTATCAGTTGCAGATCCTCCAGTGAAATACGAGATTGGGTATTTAGCTTATACTTGGTTGTACAATTATCTACCGCTTTTTCTAATTCCTCAAAATAGTTTTGGTGCATTTCCAGATACGACCGAAGTGCCCCAAAATAGAAATTCTCTTCACCCAAATGGTAGTTGCGGGCCATGTCCACAAGGGTAGAGATGAAAGCACCAACCCGCTTGGGTGCATTGGCGATAATCTCCACGACCTTAACCTTATCAATTCCGAATAGATCCAATGGCAATTCATTCAGGAAGTTCGATTCCAGTAATTCGCCAACAGGCGCCAGGCCATCCGACAACTCGGAGGAAATTAACTGCTCTGAAGTAGTATGCAGGGCAGTAGCCAGGCTATTAATTCGATCTGATTTAGGATATTTTTTCCCCTTTTCAATTTCATTTAAATAGGACACAGAAATACCGGATGTTTCCGACAAATCTGAAAAAGAGAGCCCTTGCGCCTGACGCAGGTGCTTTACTTTAAGTCCAAAAATAATGCGTTGATTTGGTTGTACCACACCCAAAACTACAAATTCCAGCGAAAATTCGCCACAAAATCTTTAAAGCAACACTTTTAACTCGTATTAAACTTTTCGGCTCCAGGAACCTTATTAATAATACCGGAAAGTTGTTTTTACCAGCAAACCGGAAACCCTGCATTTATCGTAAAAAATGTACATTTGCAGTCCTTTTACTACTTAACTAAAAACGATCGCAATTATGCCCTTTGACATTCATATGATCCGGTCTTATTATGAGACATTGGCAGATCGGGTTACTGCCGCCAGAAAGGTTCTTGGGCGTCCGCTCCCCCTGGCTGAAAAAATTCTCTACACACACTTACATCCGGAATCTCCACTTCAGCGCTATGAGCGCGGGAAAGATTACGTTTTTTTCAACCCGGATCGTGTAGCGATGCAGGATGCGACTGCGCAGATGGCACTCCTCCAATTTATGATGGCAGGGCGTACAGAAGCTGCGGTTCCTTCTACGGTACATTGTGATCACTTGATTCTGGCAGAATCAGGAGCCGCATCCGACCTTCAAACGGCAAATGATGTCAACGCGGAAGTATATAATTTCCTCACAACCGTATCCAATAAATACGGCATTGGTTTTTGGAAACCTGGTGCAGGAATTATTCACCAAACAGTATTGGAAAATTATGCATTCCCTGGCGGAATGATGATCGGAACCGATTCGCACACCCCGAATGCGGGTGGTTTGGGCATGGTAGCTATTGGTGTTGGAGGTGCAGATGCAGTAGATGTAATGGCCGGAATGGCATGGGAATTAAAAATGCCTAAGCTCATTGGTGTAAAACTTACCGGTAAACTATCCGGTTGGACCTCAGCAAAAGATGTTATCCTGAAAGTGGCTGGCATTCTGACCGTAAAAGGCGGCACCGGAGCCATTGTAGAATATTTTGGTCCGGGTGCAGAAGCCATGTCTTGTACCGGAAAAGGCACGATTTGCAACATGGGTGCAGAAATTGGGGCAACCACCTCAACCTTCGGATATGACGAATCCATGGGCCGTTACCTGCGTGCTACTGATCGGGCAGAAATTGCTGACCTGGCAGATGCCGTAGCAGAGCACCTCACTGGAGACGCAGAATGCTATGCAGAGCCGGAAAAATACTTTGACCGGGTTATCGAACTTGACCTGTCAACACTTGAGCCACATATCAATGGCCCCTATACACCAGATTTGGCCTGGCCTATCTCAAAATTCGCGGAAGCGGTCAAACAAAACAACTACCCAAGCAAATTGGAAGTTGGTCTGATTGGCTCTTGTACAAACTCCTCTTATGAAGATTTAGATCGGGCAGCCTCTTTGGCTCGCCAGGCGGTAGAGAAAAACCTCAAGGTAAAATCAGAGTTTACCGTTACACCAGGATCTGAGCAGATTCGCTTTACCGTTGCGCGTGATGGGCAATTAAAAGCTTTCGAGGATATGGGCGGACTTGTACTGGCAAATGCCTGTGGACCGTGTATCGGACAGTGGGCACGTCATACTGATGACCCAACCCGAAAAAATTCCATCATTACGTCATTCAATAGAAACTTCACCAAGCGGAACGACGGAAATCCAAAAACCCATGCGTTTGTGGCTTCTCCGGAGATTGTAACCGCGCTGGCTATTGCCGGTGATCTGACTTTCAATCCGCTGACAGATACGCTGATCAACCAAGATGGTGTGGAGGTTAAACTGGATGCTCCCAAAGGTGTGGAACTCCCACCAAGAGGATTTGATGTAGAGGACTCCGGGTATATTGCTCCTGCTTCAGATGGTGAAAAAGTGGAAATCGCTGTTGATCCGAATTCTGATCGAATTCAGTTATTGGATCCGTTTAAACCAATAACGGATGAGCAGGTACATGGAATGCGGCTGCTGTTAAAAGCCAAAGGCAAGTGTACAACAGATCACATTTCGATGGCTGGTCCCTGGTTGACTTACCGTGGCCACCTGGAAAACATATCCAATAACTGTTTTATCGGAGCCATTAACTACTTCAATGAAGAAGCAAATAATGTGATCAATTATTCCGGTGCGGACCCGAAATACATGGCGGTGCCAGATTCTGCCCGTGCGTATAAAGCAGCCGGAATAGATACCATTGTATTTGGAGAAGAAAACTATGGTGAGGGATCTTCCAGAGAGCACGCGGCTATGGAACCGCGGTATTTAGGGGTAAAAGCAGTGGTGGTAAAATCCTTTGCCCGGATTCACGAAACGAATTTGAAAAAGCAGGGGATGCTTGCTTTGACTTTCGCTAATCCGGAAGATTATGACAAAATTCGTCAGGATGATTTAATAGACATCAATGGTTTTGAGCACATGACTCCTGGTCAGAATCTCTCCATTACGCTTAATCATTCAGATGGTACCACTGATACTTTTGAGGTGTTACACACATACAATCAGGCGCAAATTGACTGGGTAAAGGCAGGTTCTGCACTCAATAAAATTCGCGCGGAATTGAGTGCTTAATTCGCATAAACTCTATTAAAATATCAAAAGCCTTGATCCGATTCATTTGGATTAGGGCTTTTTTATTTACATTTCAGCTCATTAATAACAAAACGTTCAACCTATGTGGAAGGAATTTAAGGCCTTTATCATGAAAGGCAATGTATTGGAACTTGCCGTTGCGGTAATTGTTGCAGGTGCTTTTGGTGCCATTGTAACTTCTTTTACAAATGACATCATTATGCCGCCCCTGGGCATGTTGCTCGGTGGTGTTGACTTTTCTGACCTGGCATTAACTATTCAGGATGCGACCTACGGAGCAGAAGGGGATGTGATTAATGCTGCTGTTCAGATTCGGTATGGGATGTTTATCCAGACCATTATTAACTTTTTAATTATCGCTTTTGCGATCTTCATGCTACTACGTACTTATAACAGTATGCAGAAAAAAGAAGAAGCAGCACCTGCAGCACCACCGGCACCGAGTGCACAGGAAAAATTGTTGGCTGAAATCCGGGATCTGTTGAAGAAGTAGATTTGAAATCAAGATGCAAGAATAATAGCAGGCTGTTTCTCCAGGGAGGCAGCCTCTTTTTTTTACCATTTATACCGAAGGCCGAGTGCGATTCCCGATACAAAATAGCGTTGGGTTAATCCATAATCATCCCGTGTAATACCATTCGGGAAATAGCGAAAATGCGGTTCTACCAACATATAATAGTTGGGAGCAAACTGGTAATGAAATCCAAAAGAACCAGCAAAATGCGCACTTAGATTATCTTTAAAAGCCAGATATTCATTGGGGTCTCCGTCGGTAAAGGTGAGCACCTGCTCCAAATCAGGGCCTAAGAATTTTCCTTTTTTACCAAACCAAAGGTTGGCGACAATACCTCCATATACCGAAAAAGACATCCGTTGAAACTCCCATTCGTAGCCCAGCATAACAGGCACATCAAGTGTCCGGTAATAATTATGAATTTCAAAGGTAGAGTCTCCGTAAACGTAGGTAGTATCTGATGAAATCAGGACCCCATCTTCATATTCATTTGAAATATTTACCTGTACAGCCCCCGGATCAGTATAAGTAAATAATTCGCCAATTTGGGCATATTGCAGTCCGACCCGGATACCGAAACCTTTGGGTGAAACCACATTCCAACGCATACCGGTGGTAAAAGCAAACTGGAATGCTTCTTTTTCACGAAGGGTGGCGTATTCGCCAAACTCGGAACTCTTGGCCGTCAGGGAACGTATGGCATAATCGGGAGAAAAGTATAACTCCACATAGGTACGCCAATTGGGGTCAGCAAAAGACACGCAGCTACCAGGTCTGGCACCTTCAGCCAAAGCTGTTTCGAGTGGAGCTGGCACATAGACCGGAATCGGCTCTAGCAGGACATCTGAAACAGCAGAAGCCTCCTCTTCTACTGCTGCTTCGGGAGATTCTTCCGAAACAGGCATGGTGGTAAAGCCTGATTTTGGTGTAAGTACATCCACCAAAGAGTTGTTTGCCTGCCGACTTTCGTCTGATTGTAAGGCTGCATTGCCAACAGCTGATTTTTGCTCAACCACCTGTGAACTTAGCGCTTCCTCAATGGCCATTTCCGATGATTCTGCCGGATCGGCGGAAACAGGAATATTTTCTATGTTTTCGGAAAGGGTATTTGTCCATTCAACATCCGTATTTAAGGGAGTTGAATTTGGTTCCGGGGAAAGTGTTTTACCAGATAGGTTTGCCCATAAAACCCAGGAAACAGCCAATATCGCCAGACCTACTGCGCCTCCTTTAAAGAAGAATAAAAATCCTAAGCGTTTTTTAGATTTTCGTTCCTGGACAATATTTGCCCACAGGTGCATGGGGGCACCGGCATCGTGATCCGTTAATCGATCGCGAATGATATCATCCATATGTTGATCCAAGTCACTCATAAGAAGATCATTTGCAATTTTAGAATTTGGTTTTTCAGGATTTTTCGAGCCTTAACAAGTTGGGATCTGGAAGTACTTTCTCCTATCGAAAGCAACTCGCCAATTTCTTTATGACTATATCCTTCAATAACATATAAATTGAACACATGCCGGTATCCATCCGGTAATTGACTAATCAGCTTCAGGATTTCCTTTTCACCCATATTTGAAATCACCTCGGGTTCAAGTGCCTGGTCCTCGTAGTCCTCTAATCCGATTCGCTCATTCTTTACCGAACTTTTCTGAAAATTTTTCAGCGCAGTATTGACCACAATACGCCGGATCCATCCTTCAAAAGATCCTTTGTGCTGAAATTTCTCCAGATTGTCAAACACTTTTATGAAGGCATCCTGCAGGATATCTTCTGCTTCCATTTGATGACGCGCGTACCGTAAGCATACCGAGAGCATTTTTCCGCTGTAACGCTGGAAAACTTCCAATTGGCAGTCCCGATCTTCTCGGATGCACCCCAGGATCAATTCTCGCTCGCTCAATGAAAAGCTGGTTTGTAAATCAGTTAAACAGGCGCCGCTTCAATAAAAAAGAGGTTCCTTCCGGTTTCTTTAGACCTGCATCCGATTAAACAGACACAGTAAAGAATACTTTCGCTGCCTGAAAATGGCGAAAGCCGGATAAAAAGGTATCCAATGTGCAAACTACACTCCCTTGCTTTCGCTCAGTTATGAAAATTTGAACAAATTCTAAGAGTATCACTAAAAATACCAGAATTCCATCTAAGATTTAAAGATAGGTGGTTGCTTAGAACCAGAGAACGGAAGCCTATGGATAGAAAGTGGTAAAAACGGGGATTTATTTTCAGTCAGAAACACCCCTTTGTAAGCCGGCAGCCAGCTTATTTGAAACTATTTTGCGAATACTCTTCTAAAAAACAACGATTTTGAACCCAAAATAGTTTCAAAATAAACCAACCCGGAATAAACAGGAGTCGGAGCGCGCTATTTAAAAAAAAGGGGAATTGCCTAATAGCCGACGTTTCTACTCCAGAATCCGTTTTGTACCGAAAGCCCGCAAATTTGTTGAAATACTTACATGATTAATGCCTCCGGCCAGGTGGTAGAAGGCATGTCCGTAATCAATCCGAAATTTGCTGATTTTCATGCCAAGGCCGAGTGAAAAGCCTGCGAGGGAGCGATAATTGTTGACGCTCAATTCTTTTTTACGTTGGTGGTCATAGCCTACGCGCAGGTGCAGATTTTCTTTCGCGCCCAGCAAAAATTCTCCGGAGAAAATAAAATGCCTAAATAAGTTGTCGATAGCCGGGTTGCCGGATTTTGTAGGCTCCTCCCCAAAAAACAAAAAGTCTTCTACCTGATTAGGATCATCATAGAGGATATTCCATTGATCCAGGTGATGATAAACAACTGAAAAGCGAAAAGGCAGGTGGGCCAACTGCTTGGATATGCCTAATTGAAGATCAAATGGCATAGGTTCTCTGTTATCAGCAGTATAGGTATTCAATTGCCAACCGGCATTTCGGGCAACCAGGGAGACATTGATTCGGCTGGCCGTATCATGAAAAATAGCGGCCATATCAAAGCCGAGTCCCCAGGAATCATAATTGGCATATTGGGAATTGATTACTCGGATATTCGCACCAACAGACAAGCGTTCGTAAACACTTTTTCCGGCGCCGATTGTAAGGGCGTAATCAGCTGCTTTAAACTCACCGATCACATCGCCATAAACATCTGTTTCATCAAAGGTGCCATAGGCTACATATTGCATGCCACCGTGCAGGGTCGCATCCCATTTAGGTACATACCAGCCAAAAGCTGCATAACCATTTTGGATACCCCCCAGGTGAAAATTATGATTGAAGGATAATTGTTGATGCATCCCGGCATTCGCGACAGCGGGATTAGACATGGCCAGGCTGACATCATCATCGAGCACGGTGATCAGCACACCGCCAAGTGCACTAACCCGAGCCGATTGAGGCAATTCCAAAAACTGATAAACGGCATCACCCCCAATTTGTGCAAGGAGTTGGCCACCAGACAGTAAGAAAGTAAGCAGTAGTAAAGCGTTCTTCATTTTTTTAGTTTGATTGCACGTCACCTGATTCCAGTGTCCAGATCGTTTTGCAGGCTCCATTGTCGCATTCGGCTTTCCGTACCAACACACCTTCCTCATTGTATTCCTGTAGCAGCCCCTGCTCGGTATCTCCATTAAGGTATGTTCCTTCAGCTTTTACATTCCCATTGTCGTAGTACTCTACGAATGGGCCGTTTTCCTGATTGCCGGAAAAAAGGACGACTTCGCGAAGCTGGCCATTATCGTAATAGCCACGCCATTCGCCCTCCATGGCATTATTGATATACTCGCCTGCTAATTCCAGTTTACCATTGGCGTGGTATGCCTTGAAGGAGCCAATGAATTTACCCATTTCGTAATGTTCCTCAATTTGTACAGTTCCATTTTCATAAAACATCCGGCGCAGGCCGTTGAGGGTGTCATTGGCATAATAGGCCTCTTCCATTAATTCGCCGGAAGGATAAAAGGCCTGGTACCTGCCATCCCGGGTAAAGGTGCCTTTAAGAACAGTAAATCGTTCTATTACCTGACCGGAGTCATCCTTCACTTCCACCTCATCGAGCGGTTCGTTGCAGGCAAAAAAGAGCAAACCGAAGAAGCATAAAAACAAAGGGCTTTTCATCTTTAAAACTATTTTTCGAATCTGGCCGTCAAAAAATCAAGGGTATAACGCCAAAGAACGGCCTCCATTATCCGGTTAAATATTATTAATTCGTTGGTTCTACGACTTTTCGTCCGATACTCGCATACCGAAATCCCTGCTCTTCCATCAGGTCCAGATCGTATAAATTGCGGCCATCAAAAATCAACGGCTGTTTCAACAACTCCTTCATAACGCTGAAACTAGGCTGACGGAACACACCCCATTCTGTCAGGATCAATAAAGCATCCGCACCTAATAGTGCTTCGTATGCTTCATTTACCAAGGTGATCTGATCGCCATATATAGCTCCAACATTCTCGGTGGCTTCCGGGTCAAATGCCCGGACATGCGCACCAGCGGCCAACAATTTATCAATCGTATAAAGTGCCGGTGCCTCCCGAATATCATCTGTATTCGGTTTAAACGCCAATCCCCAGAGTGCAATGGTTTTCCCTTTCAGATCTCCTTCAAAGTAAGCCGAAACTTTTTCATAGAGCAAACAACGTTGAACATTGTTAACCTCCAGAACGGAGTGGAGAATCTTAAAATGATAATCTGCGTCATCAGACATCATGGCCAGTGCCTGCACATCTTTCGGGAAACAGCTGCCGCCAAATCCGACTCCCGGAAAGAGGAAGCGCTTACCGATTCGGCTATCGCTTCCCATACCCCGGCGTACCATATCCACATCTGCGCCCAGGCGTTCGCAGAGGTTGGCAATCTCATTCATAAAAGTAATTCGGGTAGCCAGATAAGCATTGGCTGCATATTTGGTCATCTCCGCAGACCGCACATCCATGAAAATTATGGGGTTCCCCTGGCGGACAAAGGGTTTATACAATTGTTCCATGATCTTCCGGGCCTTCTCCGAACCAGTACCAATCACGACCCGGTCGGGTTTCATGAAATCATCTACAGCGACGCCTTCCCGAAGGAACTCCGGATTAGAGACTACATCAAACAAATCTTCAGACAAGTTTGCAGCAAGCCGGGCATGGACGAGTTCGCCCGTTCCTACAGGCACCGTACTCTTATCAATTACGATCTTGTAATCTTTAATGATTTTGGATAATTGGTCGGCTACTCCGAGTACATAGGACAGGTCTGCCGACCCATTTTCACCGGGAGGTGTAGGCAGTGCCAGAAATATAATCGCTGCATCCCGAATGGCGGCTTCCAGATCTGTGGTGAAATGCAATCGGCCCTGTCGGGTGTTCCGTTCAAACAAAAGCTCCAGACCGGGTTCGTAGATCGGCACTTCGCCTTCCTGCATTTTGACGACTTTTTGTGCGTCAATATCCACACAGGTAACCTGGTTTCCAATTTCGGCAAAACAGGTTCCTGTTACTAATCCGACGTATCCTGTTCCAATTACTGTTATATTCATATTTATTTACAATTTGGCGCGTAAAGTTACGCTTCCCATTGATTAATTTCGAATGCGAGTTCACTGCGCTCCCGTTTTACGCGTTTGAATTGTAACTTTCGAATTCTGAAGTCTTAATTTTGAATTTTGAATGAAACTCACTAACTCACTGGATCACAGGACCACCCCCGATAGTTATCGGGGCACTGGATCACTAACCCACTAAATGGATATCTACAGTCGAAAATCACGTTGGAAATGGTACCTGGCAATTGCCGGCATTATAATCGTGTTGATTTCCGTGTTTTATACCAACTACCTGACCGGGAAGCTGGCAAATGAGGAACGGAAAAAAGTACAGCATTGGTTGATGGCATTAGAATCAGTAAGCCGCCCCGTAAGCGATGATTGTTTGGATTGCGGTGATTTTACCCTGCAAACAGAAATTTTAAAAGCCAATACTACTATTCCTGTTATCCTGGTTAGTGAAACAGGAACAATCGTTGATGCCTTCAATTTTGGTCCAAACCGGGACACCAACACTGTTTTTCTCAACCAGGAAATTGAACGGCTTAAAACAGCTGGCATAGAGCCGGTAGAAGGTTTTGCACAAAAGGTTTATTTCAAACAATCGAGTTTGTTGACCATGTTGCAATACTTTCCACTTATTCAACTCATATTAATAAGTGCTTTCATCCTGTCCGGATATTTGGCGTTCAGCACCGCCCGGCGGTCGGAGCAAAACCAGGTTTGGGTAGGCATGGCCAAAGAAACCGCACACCAGTTGGGCACTCCGATCTCGGCAATTATCGGCTGGATCGAACATTTGAAATCTATCCGGGCTGAAGATGAAGAGATACAGGAGATTGTCAGCGAATTATCGAATGATGTCCTTCGGCTGGATCTTATTGCCGATCGCTTTAGCAAAATTGGGTCCACGCCCGAGTTAAAGCGTATTGATGTCTATGAGGAATTGGAAAAATGCCGGGCCTATATGGAAATCCGGGCCCCGCGGAAAGTCAATTTTCATTTTCCGGAAGTAGGTATTCATGCCCCGTTGTACATTGAGATCAATCCGCCTTTATTTGATTGGGTGGTCGAAAACTTATTGCGCAATGCCCTGGATGCGATGGAAGGCAGTGGCGATATTATTGCAGAGGTTAGTGAAGAAAACAATCAGGTGATTATAGACATTACTGATACAGGTAAAGGCATCCCTTCGGGTCGATTCAAAACTGTTTTCCGGCCTGGTTTCACCACTAAGAAAAGAGGCTGGGGATTAGGACTGTCCCTGGCAAAGCGTATCATAGAATCGTATCATACCGGTAAAATATTTGTCAAGCGGTCTGAACCGAATGTAGCAACTACCTTTTCTATTGAATTGAAAAAAGTGTAGCCATTTTTAATCATCTACAAGTAATGATTATCAACATTAAGTAATACTTCTTAGCGAATTACTTTTGCCGTATGGGCATCTTCCTTATTTTTGCATAATCATTAACCGGTTTTCGGGAACTAGCCCTTTTCTCGAAAGCTCAAAATTTTGCCCTAACCATGAAGGAAACCGGATTGAAAAATCCACAGGTCACATTGTTGGACCTGGGATTAGAAGATGTACGTGCAGCCTATTGGAACCAAAGCCCAGAGATGTTAATGGAGCAGACCATCTGCCGAAACATGGGCGTATTATCTGACACGGGTGCATTAGTCGTCGAAACAGGAAAATTCACAGGGCGTTCCCCCAAAGATCGATTTATCGTAAAGGATGCTAAAACTGCGAATGCGGTCGATTGGAATGCAATAAACATTTCTTTTGAGCCGGAAAATTACGCGTCCCTCCGGACAAAGATTCTGGACTATTTTAAAGAAAAAGAAGTTTTTATTCGAGATGCATACGCTTGCGCAGATCCCGAATACCGCATGAATTTGCGCCTGGTATCCGAATATCCATGGAGCAATTTGTTTGCCTATAATATGTTCCTGCGTCCGGGACCAGCTGAAATCGCTTCCTTTGAAGCGGAGTGGAGCATTCTTTGTGCACCTGGTTTTGAAGCAGATCCCGCCATAGATGGCACGCGTGCGGCCAATTTTGCCATTATCAATTTTTCTGCGAAAGAGATACTGATCGGAGGTACCGGCTATACCGGTGAAATCAAGAAAGGGATTTTCTCTGTGCTAAACTTTGTATTGCCCCATGAAAAAAATGTGCTGTCTATGCATTGCTCTGCCAATGTGGGTGCAGCGGATGACGTAGCTGTTTTCTTTGGCCTTTCCGGTACCGGGAAGACGACACTTTCGGCGGATCCGAGTCGTGCCTTAATTGGAGACGACGAGCACGGTTGGTCGGAAAACGGCATCTTTAATTTTGAAGGGGGCTGTTATGCCAAAACAATTAATCTTTCAGCAGAAACGGAGCCTGAAATTTATGGTGCCATCAGGCATGGTGCTATTCTGGAGAATATCCGCTTCTTCAAAGATACCCGTGTGCCCGATTATGAAAACGACGAACTGACAGAAAACACCCGGGTTTCTTATCCTATTCATTTTATTCCGAATGCTTTGGTGCCATCGTATGCAGGTTTACCGAAGAATATTTTCTTTCTGACCTGCGATGCTTTTGGAGTACTGCCTCCTATTTCTAAATTGAATCCGAGTCAGGCTATGTACCACTTCATTTCAGGCTACACCGCAAAGGTCGCAGGAACAGAGGAGGGCATCACCGAGCCGGAAGCAACCTTTTCTGCCTGTTTCGGAGCCCCTTTTATGCCATTGCATCCAACGGCTTATGCCGACATGTTAGGAAAAAAAATACAGGAGCATCAGGTAAATATCTGGCTGGTCAATACCGGCTGGACCGGTGGCGGATACGGGGAAGGAACCCGGATGAAACTGCGCTATACCCGGGCTATGATCCATGCTGCACTTGACGGGCAACTGATGAAAGTACCATTTGAGAACATGGATATTTTTGGTCTGAAAATTCCAACTGCTTGTCCGGGTGTACCTGATGAATTATTGAATCCACGGAATACCTGGGCCAACAAGGATGCCTACGATGCCAAAACAAAAAGCCTGGCAATTGCTTTCGAAAAGAATTTTTCCAAATTTGCAGATCAGGCAACACCGGAAATGTTGAAAGCTGCGCCTGTCATCCCGCAAAACATTTAGAAAATACTGAAATACAGCTATTTATAAAAGGTCTGCACCACGCAGGCCTTTTTTCTTTTGCTAAACAGGCAGCAGCATCACACGCAATTACCCGACACTTTACCCCATAAAGTGTAGTTATTTTAGCATTTTGCGTACCTTAATCGACTATTTAATTTTCCATCGATAACAAAAATGTACGCATTATGAAAAGACGCTTACTATTAGTAGCAATTGCAATAGCCACAGCAAGTTGGGGGCTATTGGCACAAACTTCATTTTCCGACGATTTTGAGTCTTACACTCCTGGAGACTTAATTGCCCAAACATCTACAACCTGGACTACCTGGGGTGGTGGCGGTACAGCAGATGACGCACCGGTTTCCAGTGAGCAGGCGTTCAGCGGTAACAACTCGCTCAAATTATTTAGTGAGACTACCGGTGGTGGCCCGGCAGACGTGGTTCTTCCCTTCGGAGGGGTTCACACAGAAGGTACATTTACATTCGACATGATGATGTATGTTCAAAGTGGTACTGGTGGTTACTTTAATTTCCAGGCAGTGGAGCCTATTGGTACTACCTGGGCATTGGAGGTTTACATCGATGGTTCCGGAGGTTTAGTTCTAAGCAATACCAGTGGTACCTACGGAGATGGTGTTGTTCCACAAGATGAGTGGTTTAATATCAATTTCAATATTGATTTGACTGCTAATTCCTGGAACTGCTTCGTCAACGGCGACCTGATTGCGAGCTTCAACAACCCGGTAAACTCACTGTCTATGCTGGATCTTTTCCCGGTCTGGTCAGGCGGAACAGCCCATACCTATGTAGATGACATCAGCTTTGAGCACAACCCGCCTATGCTTCCTGATTGGGATGCGGCAATGTCTGGCTTAAATATGCGTAGCGCCGGCCTTACAGGTCAGGAGCTTAAAATCGCCGGTACTGTCAAAAATACAGGTGTAAATACCATTAATTCTGTAGATCTGACCTGGAGCGACGGTACCAATAGCGGAACCGAAACATTGTCTGGTTTGAACCTGGCTTCTTTGGAGTCTGCCGATTTTGTGATGTCTGATTTGTACAGCATCCTGGATGGTGCGCAGGTTGTTACTGTTACTGTTTCAAATCCAAACGGTGAAACAGACATGAATGATGCCAACGATTCTTCCAGCAAACCCATTACAGGTTATACACCTGCACCTTACAAAGGTGTATTGATCGAAGAGGCTACCGGCACCTGGTGTGGCTGGTGCCCACGTGGTGCTGTATTCATGGACTCTATGTCTAATACTTACCCGGATCATTTTGTAGGTGTTGCTGTACACAATGGCGACCCTATGACGATTACAGAATATGATAATGGCATGACCAGCCTGCCTGGGTTCTCCGGATTCCCAAGTGTAGCTGTAGAACGTGATCTTATCATTGATCCATCACAGATTGAAAGCTATCTTTTACCCCGTGTTACAGAAGCTCCATTGGCACGTCTGGCTAATGTGGTAGAATTTAATGAAACCAGTGGCGAGCTCACGATCACTGTTCAGGCAGAGGCCCTTAGTGATTTCAGCGGCGACAATCGCCTGAATGTAGTCATCATCGAAAATGGTGTAACAGGTACAGGTTCTGGCTACAACCAGGCAAACTATTACTCCGGTGGTGGTGCAGGCCCAATGGGTGGCTATGAGAACCTGCCAGGTACTATTCCGGCAGCTCAGATGACATACAATGAAGTTGGTCGCGCCATTCTGGGTGGATACCAGGGTACTGCCGGAAGTCTTCCAGGCACCGGTACAACTGGCGAAACTTATGAGTACACGTATTCTTACGTGATCCCTGCCGAGGTTAACGTAAACAATATCGAAATTGTTAGCATGTTTATTATGCCAAATGGTGAAGTTGACAATGCATTGGAAACAGGTATTGAAGGATCTACAACCTCTGTAAACAATGCTTTCGCAAACCATATGGCTGAGGTTTTCCCGAATCCATTTACAAATGAATTGAATATTCGTTTAGCACTTTCAGAAACTGTGGAGGTGGAAATGATTCTTGTAAATAGTGTAGGTTCAACTGTTGCAAGCCGCAACTACGGTCAACTATACGGAAACCCGGTACTGACTTTTGACGGTGCTGATCTGGCTCCTGGTGTATATTTCGTACATCTGCGCGCTGGTGATAAACTGATCACTAAAAAAGTGCAACTGGTTCGATAAGAACAGTTTTAAAAAAATTAAAGAGGTCTTTCCTTCCGGGAAGGCCTCTTTTTTTGTAGGTATAGAATCTTGTATCTTTGCACCATGATCGAAGTGAAAGCGAAACGAGATATTCGTAAAATGACTGAAGCCCAGTTGCTCGACTGGGTACTGGAGCAGCGTTTGCCTAAATTCAGGGCAAAACAAATCCGCGAATGGCTCTGGATGAAAGCAGCAGTTGGCTTTGAAGAAATGAGCAATCTGCCGAAAGCCATGCGCTCCCTGCTGGACACCGAATTTGTGATCAACTCCATCCAGGAAGATAAGGTACAGCGCAGTGCAGATGGCACGATAAAAACCCGTTTTCGCTTACATGATGGCCATTTGATCGAATCAGTTTTAATACCCGTACCCGCAGAAAATCGTTTTACCGTTTGCGTCTCTTCTCAGGTAGGATGCAGCCTCACCTGCAAATTTTGTGCAACCGGACAAATGAAACGACTGCGCAACCTGGATGCAGCCGAGATCTATGATCAGGTGGTCATGGTAAACCAACAATGCGAAGATGTATTTGGCCACAGACTAACCAATGTAGTGTATATGGGCATGGGAGAACCACTCCTGGCATACAAAGAGGTCATGGAAAGCATAGAACTCCTCACCTCTCCCGATGGTATTGGCATGTCTGCAAAAAGATTGACAGTCAGCACGGCCGGCATAGCCAAAATGATTCGGCGTTTGGCTGATGATCAGACCAAAGTAAATCTGGCCCTTTCCCTTCACGCAGCAGATGATGCCAAAAGGGATCAGATCATGCCGATCAATGAGCAAAACAACCTCGAAGTGCTGATGGAGTCTTTGAAATACTACTATCAAACGACCAAAAACCGAATCAGCTACGAATACATCACCTTCCAGAATTTCAACGACAGTCTGGAAGATGCCGCTAATCTGGTCAAACTTTGCAAGCATTTCCCCGTAAGGGTCAACATAATAGAGTACAATCCGATTGAGGGTGTCAGTTTTGTCAAATCCAACGAACATCAATTGGATCGATTTGCCACCTATTTACGCGACCACGATGTAATGGTTACGGTGCGTAGAAGCCGGGGCAAGGATATTGATGCAGCCTGCGGTCAACTAGCCAATAAGGAATAATAACCGCTGCAACTTTTATTTGATTATGTATCTCTTTTTAGGAAAACGTTCCAATATGTCTCCAACACCCCCTTTCGGTCGTACACTTACCGGTGCCCGGTTTTTTGGCCTTCTTGCCTGCTTTTTTTTGATTTTTTTGCCTTACGGCGGATTTAGTCAGCGGGCCGCAGCAGCAGCGGGTTTACCTGGAAAATCGGTCGTTGTTACTGTGAATGACCCAACAGGAGCGGTGGACGGATACAATTTATACCTTCCAAAAAGCTACGCTAAATCGAAACACAAGTATCCCATTCTTATGTTTTTGCAAGGTGGCTTAGGGGTAGGCGGCGAGATCGAGGATATTAACCAATGGGGGCTCCCCCTGCTACTGACCACTGAAACGGATATGACCCTTGAAAGAAACCAATACCTCCTGGATTCTTTTATCGTCATTTCGCCACACATGACCGATGGACCAAATCAGGATCGGCAGTTTTATAATCAGGAATCAGTTATCCGATCTATTATAAAAACGACAAAATCCCAGTACCGGGTTGACAACAAGCGCATTTATATAACGGGCCTGAGCCGGGGCGGACACGGCACCTGGGGCCTTGCAGCCCGAATGAATGATGTATTTGCTGCTGCTGTACCCATTTGCGGCAGTACCCGCGGTGTAGAGGATTTTAATACCCTGTTAAAAATGCCCCTCTGGGTGGCGCATAATATTGGCGACGGACTGGTGGACTTCTCCAATTCGCAGGAAGCGGTTGCAAAATTGGAAGAGCTGGGGTCAGAAAAATTTCTGAAAATAAAAACAACTGATCCCGAAGATCCGGAGTATCTGGACCATCAAAAGATCTTTTCCTACATGAATATTGACAGCCATGATGCCTGGACGGATATGTATTCCAATGCGGCAGTATATAAATGGCTGTTAGAGCAATCGAAAAAATAATGTTATCCATTCGGGAAATACAGGAATCCGATATTCCATTATTAGCGGATTACTGGTTTCACAGCAGTGACCAGCACTTAATTGGAATGGGCGTTGATCTGGCCAAGATGCCCGGTCGCCAGGATTTTGAATCCATGCTCCGGGATCAACTCCAAAAGCCGGTAGAAAGCAAAGAAACATACTGTGTGATCTGGCTGCTTGACGGGCAGCCTATCGGACATAATAATGTGAATAATATCACCTTCGGGAAGCAGGCAAATATGCATCTTCATGTATGGCATCCTGCCAACCGACAAAGTGGATTGGGCCACCAATTCCTTTGTCAAAGCATTCCCTATTTTTTTAAGACACTAAAGCTGGAAAAGCTTTACTGCGAGCCTTACGCTCACAATCCGGCACCAAACAACACCCTTCGAAAGTTAGGCTTTGAGTTTGTTAAAACCTACCGGACGATCCCGGGCTCAATTAATTTTGAGCAGGAGGTTAATCAATGGCTCCTACGGGCAGATCAGCTAAACCAACTGGCGGGAGCATAGAAGAATTTTCTTGCCTTGCGGCGAATTCCTCCGGCCATTCTTAACCATTTTAGCTCTTCTGATGTTTTTCAGATACACGTTCTATAAACTCACACCTCACCATGCAGAAAATTGGAATTATAGGATCCGGAATCGTAGGAAAGACCCTGGGAAAAGGCTTTATCAAACACGGTTATTCTGTGATGCTTGGCACACGCTCTCCCGAAAAACTCGAGGATTGGAAAGCTGAAGCCGGAGAAGCTGCTCAGATCGGCAGCTTCGGAAAAGCCGCCCAGTTTGGAGATATCCTGATTCTGGCTTTGAAAGGAAATGTCGCTGAAGAGGTACTCCGATCGATCCCGGCCGAATTGTTGAGTAGCAAAACGATTATCGACGCCACCAATCCCATTGGTTCGGAGCCGCCGGAAAATGGCGTATTGAAATTTTTCACCAACCTGGATCAATCCCTGATGGAAAAACTCCAGAACACCTATACCGACGCGCATTTTGTCAAGGCTTTTAATAGCGTTGGCAGTAGTTTTATGGTCAACCCCGATTTTGACGGCCAAACACCTTCCATGTTTATCTGCGGAAATTCGGCTGAAGCCAAAACCGAAGTTCGGGAGATCCTGGATCTGTTTGGCTGGGAAACGGAAGACATGGGCAAAGCAGAAAGCGCCCGTGCCATAGAACCACTCTGCATGCTTTGGTGCATCCCAGGCTTTCTCAACAACCAATGGAGTCATGCCTTTAAGTTGCTCAAAAAATAAGCGTGGCAAAATTAAATAACCGAAACCGCTTCTTAATTCCGATGGTATTTCTCATCCTGGTAGCCACCTTAAAGCCAGGGGATGGAGCTGCCATCGGATTTCAATTAGACAAGTTGATTCATTTTTCCCTCTTCTTTTTATTGGGCATCAATCTCTGTTATAAATTCCAGGCAGCGCTGACCACCTGGCTCCTTTGGGCAATTCTATTTGGATTTTTTACAGAAATCGCGCAGCAATTCATTCCCGGAAGGGGCATGGATTTATTTGATGGACTGGCAGATACCCTGGGGATTGTTCTTGCCTATCATTTTTACAAAGGGAATCAGGTTTGGGTCGATTCTGTCTTTCAAAAGATTGGAGCATGAGGCTCCGGCACTTCTATTTTCTCAATTTGAGTGGACTGCTGGCCGGGCTAGTTTTAATCCCGGCTGGTTTATTATTCCAATTTATCAAAAGCGCTCAACTTACTGCCGAGTATCCGGAAGCTAATTGCTCCTTTATTGGCATTCTTTATATCGTATTAATCTTCGGCTTTATATATGCCCTTCTGTTTTTATTATGGAACAGCTTATTGGGCTCCAAGGCAAAATCCGGTTTTAGGTCCTGGATTCAGTTTGTTATTATTTTTTTACTTGGCGTTCTTCCAGTCCTTTTCCTAAGCTATTGGGGCTGGGTGGCGGAGTAAGGTGTAAAAACCCAAATCACTCAGTTTGGATATAGAAAAAGACTTGATTCTGCTTTGGGGCATAAAACTTCAGAAAAGTATTTTGAATAGACCTATAAATTAATAATGTGGCTTTACACTTTTAATTTTTTGCACTTTATTGTTGCAGGTCTAATCACCCTAGTTGGTAATTCTGGGTATATCATCTTGCTTGATTTTTGAGCCGTTTTGCTTGTACCTTGGACATTGGTCGGTGATGTATTTTTGAAATTTAGTCATTTAAAAAATACATTTTGGTTTGCATCACCACTTCCTTACCTTTATAGAGAACACTCCGATAGGAGAAAACTCTGAATAATGGACCAAACCAGCAAAGTCTTTCTCTTTTTAATTTTCACCCTTGCTGCTCTATTTTTTGCCGCCATTTCTTTTTATAAATGGTGGATTATGCGGCGATACTCCCGCGAGCGATTTGCCTTTTTCAGCGTCAGTATCTTTAGCGGGTTTATGATTTCGGCGGCAACATTACTACTCGCCCGCAATCAGTTCCTAGAGGGATTTATTGGCGGTATTAATGAGTTTTTCGGTTACAACATTCCTTATGTTGAGCCAGAGGACACCATTATAACTGCGGGTTTCATCCTTATATGTAGCGGCATGCTTTGGCTACTTATTACGTATATGCACCGCAACTGGAATGGAGCACGTAGCACTCGGCAAGTGGATTTCCAGGAAACAGGCCGAAAGACCAATGTTTGGAAAGACACTCATTATTATAGGAGGCACCGAAAAGAGATAGAGATCTACAAGGAAAAGGATAAAACCACGCCCGAAGTATTTTCACCATATGAACCCGACACTCGCCCCTGGCGCATAAAGGCCGCCAACCTGTTAAGCCTATTGGATCAGCAATATATGATCAAGGAAGAACAATGGTATGGAGAATATCAATGCTATATATCTTATTACGGTCAAGAGAATGAAAAACTAGGAGTCTTGTGTCTCAAAGAATTCCCTTCTACTGATAGATTGGATGCGTTTGTGAGTTTCATCAAAGGCAGGGGTGGAGAATTCCACAAACTTGTTGTGGCAATATCAGGGGAAGGCCAGAGCGATAATAGACCTCTCGGTGGTTATACCATAGAAGTTAGGTATGAATCAGAGATGCTAGACAACCTCATTCCGTTATCCAGATATAAAGATTTTATTAGTGATTATTTTAATCAGGACACGCTGGAAAATAGCAACCTGAAATTATCTGATATTTATGTGCCTTTGGGCGGGCATTCTGTGATAGTTGAAAAGGGTAAACTCAATCAAGACCAGGCCGTCGAATCAGTAGAGCAGCACATTCTGGAATGGGCAAAAGGTCAGCGCACAAACAACACCGAACACCTGGCCATCCTTGGCGATTATGGGCAGGGCAAAACGGTGCTGATGCACAAGATTGTCAAAGAAATGCTGGATCACCCCTCAGTATATGGACGTATCCCTATCCTCATAGAGCTGCGAGGCTTGAGCCCCCGAAACGATGATGAATTTGCAATATTTGGACGGTGGGCAAACCGCTTCCAGGCAAAAGCTGAAGCCCTTTGGGAGCTGCACCGTTCCGGCAGATTATTCATAATACTTGATGGCTTTGATGAAATGGATTTGGTAGGAGATACAGAACTGCTCTTCAATCACTTTACCCAGCTGTGGACACTAGCTCGGGTGCCCAACTCCCAATTACTTATCGCCGGCCGGCCTAATCTGTTTGCTGATGATGAAGAAAGAAGAATGGCCCTGGGCATCCAAGAACCACGCATAGATCTACCCTATGCCCAAGCTATTTATCTGGACAAATTACGCCCTGATCAAATAGATCAAGTATTGCGGGGGGTACAGCCTGCTACTAAAAATGGCATACTTGAAGCTGTTGAAAATACTGGCGGTAATAGTAATTTTACCGAATTGATCAGTCGGCCCTCTACGCTCTACCAACTAAGTACCGTTTGGGACAGTGAACTCGCAAAACAGAAAGATCATCTAAACTCTGCCATTGTTATCGGCAGCTTCATTAAAAAAGCCTACAACCGGCAGGAAAGAAAAAATGTAACAGTATTAACCTCCTCTGAGCGTCACTACTTCATGATGGGCATAGCCGTTGGCATGATGATAGACAGTGCATATTCCAACCAGATCAAACACAGGGATTTAAAAACCTGGATCGAAAAACTATGGAAGCATTTCCCTTCTAAACTTCTGCCCTATCAGGATGCTATGCAAGGCAATATGGCTCAAGATTTTTTGCCAAACCGCCTTCGGGAAAACATCGACGCAATAGGCACTATTCTCAAGGATGTACGATCAGGGGGCCTATTGGTACAAGATCTTTCAGGCAGAGACCTGTTTAAATTTGCCCATAAATCCTACATGGAATATCTGGTCAGTGCTTTCTTTAGTGGCTTTGTTCTGCAAAATGAACATGACCGTCAATTACTAATGATGGTCAATGCAATTGCCATAAGCACCAACTTTAGCCATGGGAAATTAAAAACTTCACCTGATGTAGAACAATTTACTGCTGAATTGATCGCGGCCCATATAGAGTTACCAAGTTCTCAAGAAAGAAACCCACTTACCATATCTGATAACCCAAAACTATATTCAAAGCGACTATATAAATTACTGATATTAAATACCTATCCGATCCGAGGCAGGTTATTTCCAAAATCAACTGCATGGCTCAGCATGCACCCAGATCAAAACCAATTTTTGGCCATTGGGGTTTTGGCCATCTTGTCTATTATTAGTTTTATTTTCATCCAGAATGAAGAGTGGCGTACTACAATCTCAATTGCGAACAGCATGGCTTGCTTTTGGTTGGCAGGCATATTCTTAAAATACAGGTTTAGCAAGGGCTCAATTGAAAAAATAAAATCTTCAGATTTCTTATCAAAAGCCCGTTTATATCAAACCACTTGCTGTTTATTAAAATGTCCTATTATTTGTTTCCCTTCCAAATTAGTCCTTGTCCTCCAAAATAATCATAAAATATCCGCTTACAGAGAATTTGTTTTAGTAATAGTGGCAATTAATATGGCATTCGCAGTCGCATTCGCAGGCGCAGGCGCATTCGCAGTCGCAGTCGCAGGCGCAGGCGCAGTCGCAGTCGCAGGCGCATTAGCATTCGCAGGCGCATTCGCAGGCGCAGGCGCAGGCGCAGGCGCAGGCGCAGGCGCATTCGCAGGCGCATTAGCAGGCGCATTCGCATTAGCAGGCGCAGTCGCAGGCGCAGTCGCATTCGCAGGCGCAGGCGCA
>JAGQWR010000026.1 GCA_020437105.1 Saprospiraceae bacterium | reverse complement strand
AAGGGCTAAAAGCCCTAATCGACCCAAGTTCGCTGCGCGAAGGTTTAACGCGTTTGAAACGTTTAAAGCGTTACATCCGTTGATTCGTCACAGACGAATTTTATAGACTCTCGACCTTAGACCCTCGACAGGGCGCAGCCCTTCACATATAGACCGGGCGCAGCCCTTAGACCGCAAAGCCGTCAGGCAAGCTAGACCAAGCCAAAGGCATAGACTGGTGGTAGTTTGAGTTTGCCCCGATCGCTATCGGGGGAGTTTGAGTTTGAGTTTGAGGATCTCCAAGAACTTTTATACAAGAAATACCGTTTAACTAAAAATCTCCTTATTTTTGTGAAAATGTCTAATGGAATGAGTGAAGTGAAAGTAAAAACAGGGTTGGCTCCGATTAGCCTCACACCCACAGCGGTGAATCAGCTGAAGCGTATCCAGGAGCAGCAAAATATTCCTGCAGACCACGGATTACGCGTTGGTGTTAAAGGAGGCGGTTGTGCCGGTTTTTCCTATATCCTGGGTTTTGATGTACCAAAGGACAATGACGAAGTACATGTCATCAATGACTTTAAAGTGCTGATGCAAAAATCGCATGGTATTTATTTGCTGGGTATGGAAATTGACTGGGTGGAAGGCTTAAATAATCGGGGCTTTTCATTCAATAACCCAAACGCAGATGATACCTGTGGCTGTGGAACTTCCTTTTCCGCGTAATTCATACCACGTTTCGTTCCCCCTTTGTTTTATAGATTTTCAGACTTGTAATTTTACAAGCGTTTCTCCGTTTATATCCAAGCGATATTGGTTCGGATATTAGCAAACCGGATAAAATGCATAAGAAGAATTATTCTGATTTTGGCTGACAAGCCCAACACAAAACTACACACAGCGATATTTTATGAATGCCATTTTTTCGAAATTATTGGTGTTTGGTACTCTTTTGTTTGGAATACCAACAACAATAAATGCACAACCAAATACAGGGCCAGATTTGTTTGAGTTATTCGCCAACCCAAAAATTCTGGATTCAGGAGATGCACGCATTTTATTTCTTTGTCGCTCCGGCCAAAGACTTGACTTAAAAGGCGAGGCTCGTCAGTATTTATTTGAAGATTGGAAGTCTGGTTTAGTGCTCGATCACTCCGGAGAGATGTTTGAAGTGGAAGTAAAATATCGCTTATATGACGGAGAAATGATCCTGAAAAGAGGAGAGGATCTCTGCATCATTCAGCGGCCAACAGTCCAGGCACTACGTTTTGATGAAAAAATATTTGTCTCCATTCCATATGAAAACGAAAGATCGGAAGAAGATCATGGCTATTTCGAACTCTTGACAGATGGTCCTATCCGTTTGCTGCGCAAATACCAACTTAGGGGTTCCCGGTTGAAAGAATGTCTGTATTTGCAAGTCGATAATGGATTAGCGCGCCGATATAAAGGCGGGAAAAAGAGCCTGCTGAAGTATATGGGAGATAAACAACAAAGTATGGAAGATTACTTGTCAAGTCACCGAATTAATTGGAATAATCCGGAAGATTTGGTTATGATTATTGACTATTACCATCGTTTGGGGACAGATGGTTGAATTATTAGCAATTAAGATACTATTTTTGGCGGCTTAGAAGTCAACAACTAATTTGTTCCGAAACTGATTGTTTCTAATTCCCAAATTATCGTCTTGCCGGAGAACCTTGTTATTATTCCTACCTACAACGAACGAGAAAATATCGTTCGGATGATCGATACCGTCTTTGCACTGGCTGGCAATTTCGATCTGTTGATTATTGATGACGGATCTCCCGACGGTACCGGTGCCTTAATCAAAGAAAAACAAGTCCAATATCCTGATAAGTTATTTCTCGTCGAACGGGCCGGTAAACTGGGGCTGGGTACAGCCTATATCTGTGGCTTTGAATGGGGGCTACAGCGGAATTATAAGTACCTCTTTGAGATGGATTGTGATTTCAGCCATAACCCAAAAGATCTTCCCAGGCTTCTGGAAGCTGCAAAAGGTAATGGGGTAGGGATGTCAGTTGGGTCCCGCTATATTCCCGGCGGACGTTTGGAGAATTGGCCCCTCGACCGAAAACTACTCTCCATCGGTGCTTCCCTCTATGTACGCCTGCTCACCTGGATGCCTGTAAAAGATCCTACTGCCGGATTTGTTTGTTACCGACGGGAAGCCTTAGAGCGCCTGGATTTCCGGAAAATCAGATTTATTGGATATGCCTTCCAGATTGAAATGAAATTTGCTACCCGGCAGCTGGGCTTTCAAATTAAAGAGGTGCCTATCACCTTTACCGATCGCCTGGAAGGTCAGTCTAAAATGTCAAAAGGCATTGTCAAAGAGGCTATATGGGGCGTTATTCAAATGCGCTGGCGATCTTTCTTCGATACTTATGCCCGGGTAGAAGAGGTATTGTAATACATTCCAATTATTTTTGTGGGTACATGCCTCCAAACTATGGAAAAAGATCTCCTGCTTTTCAATCAACTTGTTGCACAACTTCTGGAAGCAGAAAATGCAGCACCGGTTGCACCCTTTGTACCCGCATCAGATTTACTCGATACCCTGGACTTGTCCCTACAGGAAGAACCCCTTTCTGAATCTCAATTCGGCGAAAGCCTCAAAGAACTGGTGCTGCATACGCCCCGAACAGCTACCCGCCTTTTTTTTAATCAACTCTTTGGAGGCAGACAACCCAAAGCTGTGCTGGGAGATTTGCTGGCTGTCCTGTTGAATAATAGTATGTACACCTATAAAGTGGCCGGGCCACAGGTCGGTGTAGAAAAGGCCATCCTGCATCAGATCTGTGAAATGATCGGCTACGGTAAATCCGGAAACGGCACCTTCGCACCAGGAGGTTCGATGAGCAATATGATGGCGATGTTGATGGCACGGGATACCAAAGAAAGTAAGGCCAGAGCAGCAGGCATTAGCCAAAAAATGACCCTTTATACCTCGGAGATTTCACATTATTCGATCCCGAAAAATGCCGCTTTTATTGGAGTTGGCCGCGAGCAGGTGCGCTATGTTCAGTCCAATGATTTAGGCGAAATGCTGGCTTCCGACCTCGATAGACTAATTCAGGAAGACCTGGCTGCGGGATATTTACCCTTTTTTGTAAATGCAACGGCTGGTACTACCGTCCTGGGTTCCTTCGATCAGATTAATCCCGTGGCGGATGTCTGTGAAAAACATGACCTCTGGCTGCATGTGGACGGTGCTTATTGTGGGGGAGTCATATTTAGTGAAAAGTATAAAGCCCTTGTGGACGGGATTGATCGAACGGATTCTTTCTCTTTCAATGCCCATAAAATGCTGGGTACTCCGCTATCCTGCTCCATCCTGGTTACCAAACATCCGCAGGCGCTGTATGATTCTTTTTCCAATGATGCCAGCTATTTGTACCAAACAGATGGCGATGATTATAATTTGGGGAAAATCTCTCTGCAATGTGGCAGGCGAAATGATGCCCTTAAATTCTGGACCCTCTGGAAAGCGCTGGGCACAGCTGGCTTGCGCCGAATGGTTGATCAGGAATTTCTCCTGGCTGATATAGCCCGGGAATATGTCCGTACACATCCCGATTATACCCTGTACAGTTTCGATAATTCGATCTCCGTTTGTTTCAATTACAAGAATGTCCCGCCCGAAAAACTCTGCACCCAGCTGTATGAGCATTCCGAACTCCTGGTCGGATTTGGCAATTTTCGCGAAGATACCTTCGTGCGCCTGGTCACTATAAATGCCACTAATAGGGAACAGGATATTCTGAATTTCTTCCAGACTATCGAGCAGGCTTTTTAACCTGTCCAACCAAAATTTTCCAGCCTTTTAATCCCCAAGTGGGAATATTGAACTATCCGGTGTTAAAAAGTGGGATGGAATGCGTCCTCTTTTTGCGAATTATGCCATGTTTATCACCAAAAAGATGATATTTTTTATTTGAAGTACCTGCTCTTTTAAAATATTTTATGTAAAAAGTGGAGAAAAGTGGTAAAGTGTGTTTAATTTTTATACATTTGAACCAATTAATCCTGAATCATGCTCCAACTATTAGGAGAATACGAGTGCAGATTAGACGCCAAAGGGCGTATGCGCCTACCAAGTGGGTTGCTCTCGCAGTTGGGTATGGAGGGGGAAGGAGAAAAACGTCCCTTTGTTTTAAACAGAGGATTTGACAATTGCCTGATGCTTTATCCGGAAGATGTCTGGGAAGAAATTTCCAGGGAGGTAAACGCATTAAACCAGTACGATCAGAAGAACCGTGAATTTGTGCGCTACTTCTATAGAGGGGCACAGCGGGTTTCGCTGGATGGAGCGGATCGGATTTTGGTAAACAAGCGCTTGCTGGATTATGCAGGTATTGACAAGGATGTTATTCTTTCTGCCGTAAATAACCGGATAGAGGTTTGGGCACAGGATAAATATGATTCTCTGCTGGATGAAGAGCCGAGTGATTTCTCTGGCCTGGCCCAGCAGGTACTCGGTGATAACAACCCGGGAAAGGTAGTATGAGTTATCATTTACCGGTTCTGGCAGCAGAAAGCATCGAGGCAATGGCCATCAAACGAGATGGTGTGTATGTTGACGCAACTTTTGGTGGAGGAGGCCATAGCCGCCTGATCCTCGAGCAACTGGGTCCAAACGGTCGATTGATAGCATTTGACCAGGATTCTGATGCAGAGGCGAATGTGCCGGCAGATGACCGGATTCAATTCCACCAGCAGAATTTCCGATTGATGCAGCCGTTTTTTCGACTGCATGGAATTTCGCAAATCGACGGGCTGTTGGCAGACCTGGGCGTTTCGTCCCATCAGTTTGACACTGCCGAGCGCGGGTTTTCCTTTCGTTTTGAAGCCCCGCTCGATATGCGCATGAATCAGGGAATGGAAGTAACCGCCGCAACTGTCCTTCGGGAATCACCGGTCGAGTACCTCCAGGAAATGTTCAGCCGGTATGGAGAAGTTCGGAATGCCCGGACATTAGCCATTCGGATTGCCCAACAACGGAATAATAAACCCCTGCAAACGGTAGGGGAGTTTTTGGAATTGCTGGAACCACTCATCCGTGGAAACAGAGCCCGATACCTGGCACAGGTGTTTCAGGCGCTCCGAATCGAAGTCAATGACGAGATCGGCGCACTGGAAGAACTGCTGGAACTGGCTCAAAAAATGCTTAAACCCGGTGGTCGCCTGGTCGTGATGTCATATCACAGCCTGGAAGATCGCCTGGTGAAACATTTTCTCAAAACCGGAAATATTCGGGGAGAGATGATACAGGATGATTTTGGTAAGATTTACCGGCCCTTCCGCATTTTGACAAAGAAAGCGATCGTCCCTTCAGAAATGGAGGTTATGGAAAACCCTCGATCCAGAAGTGCTAAACTTCGGGTAGGGGAGCGGATAGAAGAGGACGACGCAAAAGGATAAACTCAAGGTGTTTTGAGAAAGTCCAAAAGTGAATAGCAAGGTGTTTTAAAGCAATAGATGATGGCAAACGCAAGTTCCCGCACAAAGTTTTCTCTGGGAAGTTCCAGCGCTAAGCTGGTTCTCCAGAACCTACCCTTTGTCTTTTTTCTGGGTTTTCTTGCCACACTTTACATCGCTAACGCACATTACGCCGAAAAAAAAATCCGCGACATTCAGTTGCTCCAGCGTGAGGTTAAAGACCTCCGACAGGAATACAACTCAAAGGAAGCGGAAATTATGGTGCACAGCCGCCGTTCGGAGTTAAGCAAACGAGTAAAGCCTTTAGGGTTACAACAGTCTGCCGTTCGGCCCAAAAAGATCGTGGTACAGGAACTCGACCAGCCTTAAGTTAAGGTTGGCCGGCTTTCAATAGCCTGGGAATTATGACCATTAAGAACGAAGTACTTATCCGTATGTACATCGTACTATGCTTAGTAGTACTGGTGGCGCTATTGGTTTTCGTACGGGCGATCCGAATTTCGGTCACCGAAGGCGAAATGTGGCGCGAGCGTGGACAGGAAAAATATGTCCAGGTTCGCTCTATTGAAGCCGATCGCGGAAATATCCTGGCCGCAGACGGGAGTCTGCTCGCAACCTCCCTTCCGTTCTTTGACATTGCATTCGATCCAAATTCTTCCGGCATGACCGCCGAAGATTTTGAACAACATATTGACTCTCTGGCCTATTGTATCTCTACCTATGTTGACCCCAGTATGACTCCCGGAGCTTATAAGGATTACCTGGATTCACTGCGCAAAGAAGGTAAGCAATATGTCCGAATTAAAACAGATGCCTCGATTGAGGAAATGATAAAAATCCGGGAATTCCCACTTTTTAACCTGGGCCAATACCGGGGAGGTTTTATCGCCTCACCGCATTATCGGCGGGATCGGCCTTTTGGATTATTGGCCCACCGGACAGTGGGTTATATCAGGGAAGGAAGTAAACCTGTTGGCCTGGAAGGCTACTTCGATGAAGTGCTCGCCGGGGAAGCCGGACAGCAGTTGATGATTCGGGTAGATGAAGGGCTCTGGAAACCAATTCACGATCTGGCAAAAATAGAACCGCGTTCGGGAAAGGACCTGGTCACCACTATTGATGTGGATCTCCAGGATATTACCGAACAAGCCTTATACGCAGCTGTGCTGGATCACCAGGCAGATCATGGGGTGGCTATCGTGATGGATGTGGAGACAGGAGCGATTCGGGCAATCGCCAATATCGGACAAACGCAGGAAGGGGGCCTTTGGGAAACTTATAACCATGCTGTTGGATCGGCTACAGAGCCCGGCTCGACTTTTAAGCTGGCCAGTATTATGGCTTTGCTGGAAAGCGGCTCGATTGAACTGGAAGATACGGTCGTGCTCGATAAGGGACGCGCAGAATTCTATGAAGAAACTATGTTGGATGCTTCCAGCCACATGCTTGATTCTACTACCATCCGGCATGCCTTTGAAATCTCCTCCAATGTCGGACTCGCCCGATTGGTGCAACGCTATTTTGGTGATACCAATAAGGCCTCAGATTATGTGGACTATCTGCGGTCTTTTCACCTGGATCAACCAACCGGCGTGGAGATTAGTGGTGAAGCGATACCCTTTATCAAAGAACCATTTAGTCGGGAGGACGGCTGGAGTGGTACCACACTTCCCTGGATGGGAATTGGTTATGAGGTAATGATTACGCCTTTGCAGCTGTTAGCTTTTTATAACGCTGTTGCGAATGACGGCGTTCTGGTAAAACCCTACCTGGCATCTGAAATTCAGGAATACGGACAAACAGTAGAGACGTTTCCAATCACCGTTTTGAATAAAAAGATTGCTTCGCGGTCAACTATCCGTCAGGCACAAGAATTACTGGAAGGCGTTGTACTTCGCGGTACAGCGAAAGGCTTTCAGACAGATAATTACAATTTTGCCGGAAAAACAGGTACCGCACAGTTGAATTATCAGCGCTTAAAAGACCGCACCAAAGTAGGTGGATACCAGGCTTCCTTCGTGGGATATTTTCCGGCGGAAGCCCCAAAATACAGTTGTATTGTATTAATAAGCAATCCCCGAAAGGGCGGGATTTATGGGTCAGATGTAGCACTCCCGGTTTTCCGACAGATTGCAGATAATGTATATCAGTCCAAACCCGAGCTTTTTCCGGTTTTGAATGCCAACCCACAAGCTGTTATGGCCGTAAATAAAATGCCAAACAGAGATGTAGGACGCTGGAGTGACATGGAAATTATTTTGTCTGAATTAAACATGGATTATGATCCGGGCTCTCCCGCCGAATTTGGGGTGCTGAAAACGGATTCTATTCAATTGAATATAGAACGCCGAACCCTTCCGGATGACCGGGTACCCAATGTAGTTGGTATGGGGTTGCGGGATGCACTATATATATTAGAAAACAGGGGTCTGAAAGTCGAAGTAACTGGGTACGGAAAAGTCCTCCAGCAATCGATTAAACCAACGACCCGCCTGCGAGGCCAAACGATTCGGCTTCGATTAGGATAGCGCGAAAGGGTTGAAAGCGCTGCTTGACATATTGAAGGATCTGAAGGTGCTAAACTGGACCGGACCACGCGATTTGACGATCGCTGACCTCCAGTTTGATTCCCGAAAAGTAGGCGCGAACAGCTGTTTTATTGCCGTTCGTGGTACCCGTGTGGACGGCCATACTTTCCTGGAACAAACGCTGGCTCAGGGAGCTGTTGCACTGGTAGTGGAAGATCCGGTGGATGCACCGGCCGGTGTTGCTGTGATCCAGGTGGAAGATACGGCACAGGCATTGGGCGAAATGGCCGCCAATTGGTACGGCAATCCGTCAGAGCAACTACAGGTTGTCGGGATTACGGGAACCAATGGCAAAACATCGACAGCCACGCTGCTCTATCGCCTGCTGATGGAAATGGGCTACAAAACAGGTTTGCTTTCCACCGTTGAAAATCGGATTGGAATAGCTGTTATACCTGCTACCCATACCACACCGGATCCGATACAGCTTCAGGGTTTGTTGGCTGAAATGGTTGAAGCCGGCTGCGATTATGCTTTTATGGAGGCAAGCAGCCATGCCATCGATCAAAAACGAATTGCCGGTATGCGCTTTGCCGGTGCAGTATTTACGAATCTTTCGCATGATCACCTGGATTATCACGGAAGTTTCAAGGAATACATTTTTGCTAAAAAGCGCCTGTTTGACAACCTGGAAAAAGAAGCTTTTGCCCTGGTCAATGTAGACGACAAAAGGGGGGAAGTGATGCTTCAAAATACAGCTGCCAGGACCTATAAATACGGTCTGCGAAAAGCAGCAAACTTTCGTGCAAAAGTGCTCGAAAATAATTTGAACGGCTTATTGCTGGAACTGGACGGTCAGGAGGTGCATACCCCTTTAGTCGGCAAGTTTAATGCATATAATTTGCTGGCAGCCTATGCCACTTCCCAACTGTTGGAGCTGGATCGGATGGAATGTCTGACGGTTTTGAGTAGCCTCGATGCACCGCCCGGTCGGTTTGAACGGATTAGTGGAAAACAGGACGGTCCGGTTGGTATTGTGGATTATGCGCATACACCAGATGCACTCGAAAAAGTTTTGGAAACTATTCGGGATGTGCGCGCAGGTGGTGGCGCGATTCTGACTGTAGTCGGATGTGGTGGTGATCGGGACAAGACCAAAAGACCGGAAATGGCTCGGATTGCCTGCGATTTGAGTAATCGGGTCATTTTGACATCAGACAATCCGCGGAGTGAAGATCCACTGGATATTCTGATGGATATGCAGGCAGGGGTTAGAGCAGACCAGCAATCGAAAGTACTTCAGATACAGGATCGTCTTCAGGCGATACGAACAGCAGTAGCCCTGGCAGCAGAACAGGACGTGATTTTGATCGCTGGCAAAGGACATGAGAATTATCAGGAAATAAAAGGGATCCGACATCCTTTCGATGATCGAAAGGAATTGCAGGAAGCCCTGAACGAAAAATAGCAAAACGAAAACCAGATGTTGTATCATCTATTTCAGTGGCTGGAAGCAAGTTACGACCTAAAAGGGGCGGGGTTGTTTCGTTATATCACCTTTCGCGCCGGCGGCGCAGTTGTGATCTCGCTGCTGATTAGCATGGTGTTTGGCGGGCAAATCGTTCAGTTTTTGAAACGCTTGCAAGTCGGAGAAACCATACGGGACCTTGGCCTGGAAGGACAAAAAGAAAAGGAAGGCACGCCCACAATGGGGGGAGTGATCATCATAATGGCCATCATGATACCCTGTTTGTTGATGGCCGATTTGACAAATGTGTATGTCCTGTTGATGTTGCTGGCAACGACCTGGATGGGAATCATTGGGTTTATCGATGATTATATCAAGGTGTTCCGCAAAAATAAGCAGGGGCTGAGTGGCAAGTTTAAGATACTGGGTCAGGTTGGACTCGGAGCAATCGTAGCCGTCACCATGCTGTTTCATGAGGATGTATATGTACGTATGGATCTGGAGGAAGCAGAAGCGAAAGGATACGAAGTGATTGAAGTGATTTCTTCCCATGATGCAGCTGGCCAAACGATTGAATTGGCCAATGTCCGGACAACCTTAACCAATGTGCCTTTTATGAAAGGCAATCGCTTTGACTACTGCCAGTTGCTTTGGTTTCTGGGTAAAAATTCGGCCACCCTGGTTTGGATTGTCTTTATCCCATTTGTGATTTTGATCGTCACGGCGGTATCAAATGCTGCTAATCTGACGGATGGAATCGATGGTTTGGCAACAGGGGTGTCGGGCATTATTGGGGCAACACTAGGCGCCCTGGCTTATGTGTCAGGAAATAGTATTGCGGCAAATTACCTGGGAATTTTGCATCTCCCGGGAACCAGTGAGCTGGTGATTTTTTCGGCTTGTTTTCTGGGTGCCTGTATCGGATTCTTATGGTACAATGCCTATCCGGCGCAGGTGTTTATGGGAGATACCGGGAGCCTGACATTAGGCGGAATTATTGCTGCATTGGCCATTGTATTGAGGAAAGAATTATTGATCCCGATCATGTGTGGAATCTTCGTTGTGGAGAATTTATCTGTCATGATTCAGGTAGGATATTTTAAATATACGCGGTATAGATTTGGAGAAGGCAGACGAGTCTTTTTGATGTCGCCGCTCCATCACCACTATCAGAAAAAAGGTATTCCCGAACCAAAAATCGTGACTCGATTTTGGATCATCGGAATTCTCCTGGCAGTAGTAACCATTCTGACGCTGAAAATTCGCTAAGGGATGAAGTCAAATCGGATCGTGATCCTGGGCGCAGGAGAAAGTGGAGTAGGAGCAGCACAGCTAGCTGTTCAGCAAGGGTTTGAGGTACTGATTTCAGAGGCTGGAGTAATAAAACCGGCCTTTAAAGAACGAATAGAACAACTCGGTCTTCCATACGAGGAAGGCGGACATACATGGGAAACCATTTTTGAATCAGCGGAAGTAATCAAAAGTCCTGGAATTCCGGATCAAATACCCTTGATCCGGAAGCTTCAGGAAGCCGGTATTCCGGTGATTTCCGAAATCGAGTTTGCGGCCCGTTTTACGCGGGCAAAGCTTATCGGAATTACCGGAAGCAATGGGAAAACCACCACCACCCTGCTCATTTATCACCTGCTCCGCACAGCCGGACTGGATGTAGAACTGGCAGGAAACGTGGGTCCTGGTTTTGCCCGGCGCTTAGCGGAAAGCGATCATGATTATTTCGTTTTGGAGCTTAGTAGTTTTCAGTTGGATGGCATTCAGGATTTTAAACCTGATATCGCACTTCTTCTGAATATCACGCCTGATCATTTGGACAGATATGACAAAGATGTCCGGAAATACGGCAGGGCTAAACTCCGAATTGGAATGAATCAATCGGAATCGGATTTTTTCCTGTTCCGGGCGGATGATCCTTTAACAGCTGAACTCCTGACGGAAGGGGAGCGAACGGGAAAAAAGATTCCCATTCATCCGAATTCAGAAGGCGAGCTGCTCGTGGACGGTCGTGGATATGATCTGAGGCAAAGTTCCTTACGGGGAAAACACAACCGATCAAATGCTGCGTTTGCCGTTCAGACAGCCCGGCTGCTGGGAATAGATCCAGAGGTGATTCTTGCAGGTTTAAAGACCTTCAAAAATGCACCGCATCGATTGGAACAGGTAGGCTGGAAGGACGAGGTAGAGTTTATAAATGATAGCAAAGCAACAAATGTGGATGCCGTCTTTTATGCACTGGATGCGATGGAAAAACCAGTTATCTGGATTGCAGGAGGAACAGACAAGGGCAATGATTATGGTCCGATTCAGGAGTTGGTACAGACAAAAGTGAAAGCACTAATATGTCTGGGTATTGATAACCGAAAACTTCGTGAAAGCTTCCGAAATCTGGAGCAGATCACAGAGACACAAAGTGTGGAAGAGGCTATACAACTCGCTCTCGGATACGCAGATGCAGGAGATGTGGTGTTATTATCGCCCGCCTGCGCCAGCTTTGACCTCTTTAAAAATTACGAAGACAGAGGAGACCAATTTCGCCAGGCAGTAATAAATAGAATTAAAAACTAAGAATTACGAATTAAAAATTACTAAAAATCATGTCAATAGGCAGTCGCATTTATTCGGAGTTAAGAGGAGACCGCACGATCTGGATGATCGTAGCGATACTGGCCCTCTTTTCCATCCTGGCGGTTTACAGCGCGACTGGTTCACTCGCCTATACAAACAGGGGCGGGAATACGGAGGCCTATTTGATGAAACATGGTGTTATTCTTGGTTTGGGGTTGTTGCTGACTTATTTGACTTATACGATGCCGTATAATCGGTTTAACCAGGCATCACCTTACTTATTGGTGCTGAGTATCATACTTCTGGTATTCACCCTGGGTGGGGGAGCAGAAATTAACTCGGCAAGGCGCTGGATCCAGGTGCCGGTTATCGGGATAACCTTTCAGACCTCTGACTTTGCAAAATTGGCCTTAATCCTATTTGTAGCCCGGGAAATAGGGCGACACAAAGATTACATAAAGGACTTTAAACAGGCCTTTTTACCAATAATTGTCCCAATCCTTTTGGTTTGCGGACTGATTGCACCGGCGGATTTATCGACTTCGCTGCTCTTGTTCTTTACGTGTTTGGGAATGATGTTTGTAGGTCGGGTGGATCTCCGCTATATCTTTTTACTTCTCTTTTTAGGAGTTATGTTATTGGGTCTATTGATCGCCCTGGGCGAATTTTTTCCGGGTATTATCCGGGTAGAAACCTGGACTAAAAGGGTAAGCGAATTTATGTCGGACCCGGATGGCGGGTACCAGGTACAACATGCTAAGATTGCAATTGCAAACGGCGGTTGGTTTGGTCAGGGCCCTGGAAGTAGTGTGATGCGGAATTATCTGCCTGCACCTTATTCGGATTTTATTTATGCGATTATACATGAGGAATACGGTCTTTTTGGTGGTTTTTTGATTTTGTCCCTGTATGTGCTCCTGTTTTTCCGGATCACATCCCTGGTCACTAAAAGTCAGAAAGCCTTTGGGGCGATGGTCGCCGTTGGGTTGACCATTCTGATGGTCGGGCAGGCATTAGCCAATATGGCTGTTTCCGTGAATTTAGTGCCGGTAACAGGTTTGTCTTTGCCCATGATAAGTATGGGAGGAACCTCAATTCTATTTACCTGTATCTCCTTTGGGATCATCCTGAGTGTGAGCAAGTATGTGGAATCGCTGGCAGCTAAGCAAAATGTGAATTAACATGCGAATCATTATCAGCGGTGGCGGTACTGGTGGACATGTGTTTCCGGCAATAGCGATTGCCGATGCAATAAAAAAGAAACATCCCGAAGCCGAAATACGATTTGTCGGCGCAAAGGGGAAGTTGGAAATGGAAAAGGTCCCGAAAGCGGGGTACCCGATCGATGGTCTCTGGATCAGCGGTTTCCAACGGAAATTGACATGGCAGTTATTTAGTTTTCCGATTAAGTTGATCAGCAGCCTCTGGAAAGCCCGGCAGATTATCCGAAAGTTTCGTCCGGATGTAGCCGTTGGCGTTGGCGGTTATGCCAGTGGCCCAACGCTCCAAATGGCCGAGCGTGCCGGAGTACCCTGTTTGCTGCAGGAGCAAAATTCCTATGCCGGTGTTACCAACCGGATACTGGCCGGAAAAGCCAGCCGGATTTGTGTGGCATACGAAGGGATGGAAAAATACTTTCCGGCAACACGTCTGGTCTTAACCGGGAATCCGGTGCGGGATGCGATCCGAAACAGTGTAGCAACCCGGGAAGCAGCAGGCACTTATTTTGAGGTGAATCCCAACCGTAAAACCGTTTTGGTTTTCGGCGGAAGCCTGGGAGCAAAATCGATCAATGAGGCTATTGCTGCACAAACTGAATTGTGGCAGCAGCATCCGGAAGTGCAATTGATCTGGCAGGTAGGCAGCTTGTATTGGGACCAATACCAGCAGGCCCCCATGGCTCAATTGGAAAACGTAAAGGCGTTGCCTTTTATTGACCGAATGGATTTGGCTTACGAACTGGCCGATGTGGTAGTCGGTCGGGCAGGCGCCCTCACAATTTCGGAGTTGTGCCTGGTTGGAAAGCCTACTATACTGATCCCTTCTCCAAATGTGGCAGAAGATCACCAGACGAAAAATGCACGGGCACTCGAAGAAAAAGATGCTGCCATCTTGTTGCCGGATTCTGAAGCGAAAGCACGCATTTTGACTCTGGCGCTTGACATATTAGGGGATGCTAACAGGCAGTCCCGGCTGGTAAAGAATATTCAGGCATTGGGAATTCCCGATGCTGATGAGCGAATCGCAGCTGAAGTGTTGCGATTAATATCCGGAAAAAAATGAGTGACTGGTCATCCATATCCTTTGATCACCTTAAATCCCTGTATTTTCTGGGTATTGGTGGCATTGGGATGTCGGCCCTGGCTCGTTATTTCCAGCAGCGCGGCATAAGCATTTATGGCTATGACCGCACCGAAACGGCCTTGACCAAAAAGTTGGTCGCCGAAGGAATGCAGATCCATTATACACCGGATCCGGAATCCATTCCTACTGATATTGACTTAATAGTTTATACACCCGCAGTACCTGCATCTAACACAGAGTGGGAAGCGCTTCGAGCAAGTGGAAAACCGATTCTGAAACGGGCGGAAGTATTGGGGTTGATTAGCCGAAATAGCCGCACGATCGCAGTAGCGGGTACGCATGGCAAAACCTCGACCTCTACCATGCTGACGCACTTGTTGCGATCAACAGGTATTGATTGCACGGCTTTCCTGGGTGGTATTGCCCTGAATTTTCAGAGCAATTATATCGAGGGGAAAAGCGACTGGGTGGTAGTGGAAGCCGATGAATACGATCGGTCCTTTTTGCATCTGCGTCCGGAATTGGCCGCAATCATGTCAACCGATCCGGATCATCTGGATATTTACGGCGATCATGGTAAGATGCTGGAAGGCGGCTTCGGTGCTTTTGCACAGCTTGTTGAAAAGGGCTTGTTTCTCGAACAATCGGCCTTGCCGGAGTTTTCCGGGAAGGTAAAAGTCTTCCGGTTTGGACTGGAGAAAGGCGATTATAGAGCTACTAATATCCGGGTGGAGGAAGGTGCATTTGTTTTTGATTTTGAATTCCCGGAAGGGGTATTGAAAGAATTGCGAACGACCATGCCCGGCCGGCACAATATTGAGAATGCCACAGCGGCTATTGCGCTGGCACTCAATGCAGGCGCAGATCCGGATTTGATCCGAAACGGCCTGCTGGAATTTCGGGGCATAAAACGGCGGTTTGAACGCATTTTTGAAGGAAAAAGAATCGTGTATATCGATGATTACGCCCATCATCCAACAGAATTAAAAGCGGCGATACGAGCAGCAAAAGAGCTGTTTCCGAACAGAAAAATTACAGGCATTTTCCAGCCGCATTTGTTCAGCCGAACCCGCGATTTTTCAAATGGTTTTGCGGAGGCACTGGACGAGTTGGATGAAGCTGTGGTACTGGATATTTATCCGGCAAGAGAGGAGGCCATCCCCGGAGTGGATTCGGAAATGATCCTCCGGCAAATGAAACTTGACAAGAAAGAAATACAAACAAAAGCCTCGCTGATTGATGCCCTTAAGCAAAAGCAGATAGATGTTTTGCTGACATTGGGAGCAGGCGATATAGATACTTTGGTTGAACCAATTTCGCAGTATTTGCGAGAACAAGAAAGATAATGGATCGTACAGAACTTCTTCTTCGGGCCAAACGGATTGGCGGCATAGCTTTAGTCTTGCTGCTGGCTATCGTAGTGGTTTCTGCTTATGAAAATAAGGAAGCCGGCGAGGCAGAAGGACAGAATATCCATATACAACCTTTGGAAAATGGGCATTTTCTGGTCGATACAGCTGATGTGCAGGCAATAATCAAATCCAGTTTTGGATACCTGTTAACGGAGCGTCCGATCAAGTGGCTGGATGTCGATCGCGCAGAACGTGTGCTGGAAGCTGATCCCTTTGTGGAAGTAGCGGATGTGTTTATTGATGCCAAAAACTGGATTCACATAGAAATCCAACAAAGAGAACCGCTGCTGCGGGTTATTGACAATAACGGACTGAATTACTACCTGGATCGTCAGGGAAATCAAATGCCTTTATCGGCACATTTCACAGCTCAGGTACTTGTTGTAACCGGTTCCATTCCGCCATATGTGGAAGACTTTGCAGAGCGCGAAGGCCATTTGCTCAATGCCATTTTTGATTTGGGGCATTTACTCAGTGAAGACCCCTTGTGGAATTCGATGATTGAGCAGGTATATGTACAGGATGGCCAGTTTAAATTAATCCCTAAAGTGGGAAGTCAATATATCGAATTTGGACCCTATACCGACGTGGAGGATAAATTGCACCGACTGGAAGTTTTTTACCAGGAAGGCATGCCCCGCGAAGGTTGGAATAAATATAAATCAATTGATCTGCGCTATGAAGGCCAGGTCGTATGCGTCAAGCGATAAACCTTAAAAACTGTAATATCATGGAAGCGAAGGCACCCAAAGAACTCGTCGTTGCACTCGACATTGGTACGACTAAGGTCTGTGCAGTTGCCGGACATAAGAATCAGTACGGCAAACTGGAAATCCTCGGTTATGGAAAAGTAACCAGTGAGGGGGTTTTGCGGGGAGTAGTATCAAACATTGAAAAAACCGTTAAAGCGATCCGGGATGCTGTGGAAATGGCACAACGTATGGCTGGGCGTGAATTTAAAGTGGTGCATGTTGGCATTGCCGGGCAACACATTAAAAGCCTCCAGCATCGGGGAATCCTGGTACGGGATAATGATCACTTGGAAATCAGTCAGCTGGATATTGATCGCCTGATCAATGATATGCACAAGCTGGTTTTGCCTCCGGGTGATAAGATTCTGCATGTACTTCCTCAGGAATATACAGTTGATAACGAACAAGGAATTCTGGATCCTATCGGGATGTCCGGCATTCGCCTGGAGGCGAATTTCCATATCATCACCGGCCAGATCTCTGCTTCCAAAAACATCGACCGCTGTGTAAACCGGGCAGAATTGCAGGTAGCCAATATGACTCTGGAGCCTATTGCCTCTGCTGCCGCTGTGCTGAGTAGTGAGGAGAAAGAAGCAGGTGTGGCACTGGTGGATATTGGAGGTGGTACCACAGACATCACCATTTTTCAGGAAGGCATTATCCGGCATACTGCTGTTATTCCCTTCGGTGGAAATGTGATCACACGTGATATTAAAGATGGCTGTACCATCATGACCCATCAGGCAGAGAAATTGAAAGTACGCTTTGGT
This sequence comes from Saprospiraceae bacterium, assembly GCA_020437105.1. Taxonomy (GTDB): domain Bacteria; phylum Bacteroidota; class Bacteroidia; order Chitinophagales; family Saprospiraceae; genus JAAEZH01. The sequence goes on along the minus strand of JAGQWR010000026.1, from coordinate 8,264 downwards.
GCGGCTTTGGCTGATGAAGTATATGATAACCGGATCATTACGATTCCCGGATTAAAAGGACATCAACCAAAAGAGATTTCCGAAAAAAATCTGGCCCGTATTATCCAGGCCCGGGTAGAGGAAATCCTCGACTATGTCATGTGGGAAATCAGTCGTTCCGGGTATGAGCGGAAACTCATTGCAGGAATTGTGTTAACGGGTGGTGGTGCCTTGCTCAACCACATCGAAAAACTCGCTTCTTACCACACCGGTATGAGCACCCGCATAGGAATTCCGGTAGAACACCTGGCTCATGGATATTCAGAACAACTGAGTAGTCCGGTATTTTCCACAGCTGTAGGACTGCTGCTGAAAGGTATTCAGGATGTAGAATCCGGTAAATTCAAAGTAGTGGAAACCGAAGAAGCCGAGGAGGAATTGGTTGTTGCCGACCTCAACGACAAATCCGGTGCCTGGTATGAGCAGATTTTCCGCAAAACCAAAGAATGGTTTGAAACAGAACCCGATTCTGAATTCTAAACCATTCCCGAAAAACAAATTGAATAAATTAAAAAATAGCAGTTATGATTTTTGATCTGGTAAACGAATCCGCAGACACGCCGATCATCAAGGTTATTGGTGTAGGAGGTGGTGGTAGCAACGCTGTAAATCACATGTTTAAGCAAGGCATCGTTGGAGTTGACTTTGCCATTTGCAATACCGATTCTCAGGCGATGGACCTGAGCCCGGTTCCAACTAAAATTCAATTAGGCCCCGCACTTACCGAAGGCCTTGGAGCTGGTTCTAAACCAATTATCGGTAAGAAAGCCTGTGAAGAAAGTATCGAGGAGGTGCAAAAGTACCTCGGCAATAATTGCAAGATGCTTTTTGTTACCGCAGGTATGGGCGGTGGTACAGGTACAGGTGCTGCCCCGATTATTGCCCGTACAGCTCAGGAAATGGATATCCTGACAGTGGGAATTGTAACCCTTCCATTTACCTTCGAAGGCATGCGCCGTTCCCGCCAGGGGATGGAAGGATTGGAAGAATTGAAAAAGAATGTGGACACGCTGATCATTATTTCCAATGATAAGCTGCGCCAGATATTCGGAAATCTGTCCCTGTCAGAAGCATTCGCGGAAGCGGATAATATCCTGACCACAGGTGCCCGTGGTATCGCCGAAATCATTACCGTTCCCGGTTATGTAAACGTTGACTTTGAAGACGTTAACACCGTTATGCGGGATAGTGGGGTAGCCATTATGGGTACCGCTACAGCAGAAGGCGAATCTCGTGCGAAAAAAGCGGTAGATGAGGCGCTTAACTCCCCACTATTGGAGGATAGCAATATTCGCGGAGCACAGCATATCCTGTTGAATATCACTTCCGGTACCAAAGAGGTGACCATGGATGAGATTTTCGAGATCACAGAATTTGTGCAGGAAGAAGCCGGCCACAGCTCCGAATTGATTTGGGGTAATTGCTATGACGAGCGCCTCGGTGAAAAACTGAGTGTAACCGTTATTGCCACTGGTTTTGAACGGCAATCCCGTCCGAGCCACCGCCTTGGTCAGCAAACCGATAAGATTGTAGTTTCCCTGGATGAATCGGAAGACCAGCCCGAAAAACCTGGCCGGAACCGGATCTCTGAAGTTGGATTCGAATCAGAAGAGGACCTTCCTCAATCTAATACATTCGAATTTAATGATGTTCCGAAACCGACTGCAAACGGGTACTCCTCTTATGTGGATCCCTACCTCTCTGATGAGGAACGGGAACGTATGGAGGCCGAGCGTCAAGTGCATTTAGAGGCCGAATCAAAGCGCCGCGAGCGTTTGCGCAACCTTCGGGTAAAATTGACTAATCCGTCCACGGTAAATGACCTGGAAAACAAACCCGCGTATCTGCGTCGGGGTGTCGGATTGGAAGATATACCTACTTCGTCTGAACCAACTTACAGTAAATGGACAATCAGCGACGATGAAGACGCTGATTTCCGGAGGGGAAATTCCTATTTACATGACAATGTAGATTAGGCGGTCTGTTAAAATAGGGTCTTTTGTTGCCACTTTTCGCCACGGAAAGCAGGACAACTCCTATTGCCGCCAAATGTTTTTAATAGCCATCATAACTTGCTATTCACTTGTGGCCCGGGATGCTATTGCCCGGGCCTTTTTATTTTATGGTCATCCAAATCCGAATGAGATCTTACCTACGTATATATAAATGCAGGCATAAGAAATCCCTACATGAGACTACTTAAAGTTGTAGGCATTTTGATCAAATCAAAACTGACGGAAAACGGAAACCATGAATCTTAGGAAAATAGAACTAGACTTAACTGTTGCGCTGATAAACAACCACTCGAACGAGCACGCACCAAAATTGGCTAAAGCTCAATTGCAGCAATTTCAGGAAGTAGGTAAGTTTCTGGGTACCGAATTGATTTCCAAAAAAGCAATAGGTAAAGAGCAACTTAACCGCCGTTACGCAATTAAATTTGAACATTGTACCCTCACTCTTCACATGATTTCAAATGGCAAAGACTATCCACAAGTTGTAAATAGCTTTCGCCTGAGCGGTACAGAAGAACGACTGATAGCCTAAAACTCCCTATTTTTTAATGATCAGGTTACCTTCTACTTCCTCCTGACCTATACTTACCTTTATCTTATAAGTGCCTGGTAGTAAGTAATATACCCCATTATCTCCCGGCTCGTAAGAGTCCATTGGCGTTTTCGAGTCGTCGCCTGCCTGCCACTCTTCAAAATAAATTTTGTTAAAGTCCGGATCTACACTCAAATCGTAGTTAGGATAATTTATCCCTTTTTGGAATTCGCGTTCCATTGCAATCAACTCAGTACCCTTTTCGGTAAACACGGTTATCCTTGCTGTGCCGCCTTTCGGCGAATAAAGGGGGATAGGAAATTCCGGAATATTCGGGTCTCCCCATTTACTCCAGGAGGATCCCCACCTGTTTCTGAATGAAACCTCTTCCAGTTGGAACAATGTCAGCTTATCTGCGGCAAAATCGGCTTTACAGATCTGGTAGATTTCCTCCAGATTTCCTACATAGATCGATCGGCCGTGTGTGCCAACAATCAAATCCTTAGTTTTTGGATGTACCACTACATCATGCACAGATACAGCAGGTATTCCGCCCTGTATGGCCATAAAACTTTTGCCCTGGTTGATCGAGATGTACAATCCGTGATCAGTACCTGCAAAAAGCAGATTCGCTTCCAGCGGATCTTCCTTAAGGACATTTACCGGTTCTTTCGGCAGGTCCTTTCCAATCCGTGTCCAGGTTTTTCCGTAATCTTCAGATACATAGAGGAAAGACTCAAAGTTATCCCACCGGTATCCATTCATTGATACATACACCCGGCTTTCCACATGCGCAGAAGCTTGTACCCGTGTGACCCACATATCTTTTGGCAGGGCATCTGAAATCCGGGTCCAGGTATGTCCGCCGTCCTGAGAAACATGCACTAAGCCGTCATCAGATCCGGCATAGAGCAGGCCAAAGCGCAGGGATGATTCGTGGATTGAAGTGAGGGTGCCAAAGGCTACATCTCCTTTTTTACCGCCCTTTGTCAGATCATCGGAAATTGCCTCAAAATGTGCTCCCTGATCAAAGGATCGATGAAATTTATTAGATCCCATGTAAAGGATATCCGGATTATGTACCGACAGATGGATAGGTGCTTGCCAATTCCAGCGAAGCGGCCGTTCTCCAAGTTCATGTTTGGGCGTGATATACTCGGGCCTACTGTTCCCATCCAATGAAATCCGGTAGTAGTTTCCAAACTGAAATCCGGTATAGGCCGTGTTGTTATCGCGTAAGTCAACCGCCACCTGCATCCCATCGCCACCCATAACAGATTTGTATGGGTATTGGCCGGTTTGGTGCCAGCGGTCACTGGCTTCATAGGTACTTGGCCCCATCCATACGCCATTGTCCTGCAGGCCTCCGAGTATGCGGTAAGGCTTGGAATCATCCACTGCGATTGCATAGAATTGACCAACAGCCGGACTGTTGCACTTAGTCCAATGATCTCCGTCATCAAAGCTGATATTAATGCCACCATCATTTCCCAGAATTAAATGACCGGGGCGATTGGGGTTTACCCAAAGGGCATGGTGGTCAACATGGACATTGTCTCCATTGATAGACTCCCAGTTGGCGCCGCCGTCTTTTGATCGCAAGACTGGTACACCCATAATGTAAATATGTTTCGGGTTGGTGGCGTCCACCCGAATTTGTCCGAAATAGTACCCATAAGAATAATAGATGTCATCCAAATGATCCCTGTGCGTGCGTTGCCAACTTTTGCCATCATCCCGAGTACGGTAAACCTCTGCACCGATTACAGGTGTATCAAACAGGAGCGAGTTGGCATCTTCCAGATATTCTACCAGGTCCATCGGACGAACCTTGCCCGCCTTTACCTGAGCTTTTATACTTTCAGCGGTGTATTTTTCCGGGAAGTCGTTGTCTCGTAAAAAGGCTTCCAATTTTTCATCCTCGAGCTCCAGCAGGCCGTCTGAGCTGATGGTTCGAAGATCCTCTTTGGTCAGGGCATCTGTTTCATCCGCTTCTTCTTTAGGTCTTCGGAAGTAATTATCAAGAACCGCATAAACCACGGTTTTGCCATTTTCTACCCCGGCACTTAGTCCGATACGGCCCACACCTTCACCGCTTGGGAAACCACTTTTACCCTGATTCAGGAGCGTCCATGTTTTTCCGCCATCGACACTTTTATGAATCCCTGACCCGGCACCAGATTCGACAAAATCCCAAGCCATCCTGCTTCTTTCCCAGGTAGCTGCATACAGTGTGTTTGGGTTTTGCGGGTCAAAAATAACATCAATAGCACCGGCGTGGTCATTGACAAATAGGGTGCGTTCCCATGTTTTTCCGCCATCGATGGAGCGGTACAGTCCGCGTTCCTGATTAGGTGAGTACAGGTGTCCCAATACGGCTACATATATTTTATCTGGTTCTGTAGGATGGAGGATAATGCGACCAATATGGTGACTTTCCGCTAAACCCGACCAGCTCCATGTTTTTCCGCCATCTGTACTTTTATACATGCCGGCTCCTGCGTAGGAGGAGCGACTGGAATTTACCTCACCGGTTCCAAGCCAGATGGTTCCCGTTTTCCAATTCACGGCAACAGCCCCCAGGGTCATGACAAATTCCTGGTCAAAGAGTGGCTCAAAGCAAGTTCCGTTGTTGCGGGTTTCCCAAAGTCCGCCGGATGCATAGGCTACATAAAAATGAGTAGGATCAGCCGGATCTACGGCAATGTCAACTACCCGTCCGCTGAAAACACTTGGGCCTACATTCCGAAAAGGCACTTGTCGAACCAGCGAGTTGTCGATAAGAGTCTGTCGAGTTTTCAGGCTACTCATCCGCTCACTGGCAGGTGTGAAAGCCGGCTGGTCATTTTGGGCAGCCAGAAAAGAAGTGCAAAGCAGGAGGAAAAAAAGATTGATCAGGCGCATATGGATTTAATTAGTTGGAGCTAAAATAAGAAATGGAATAGAGTGTAGCCCTTAATTCAAAAATTTTGGACGACACTCTTGGATTTTCGGATGGCAATGCGCAAATTGGAATGACTAGGAAAGTTGACAAAATACAGCTAAAATGGAGGAATATGCGCAGGTGCTGAATTATGCAATCCCGCTCTTTGTATTATTAATCGGTATTGAGGCCTTCGCGGCTTACCGGGCTGGAAAACCGATTAACAGGGGTGCCGATATGATTTCCAGTTTAAGCTCCGGGGTGACTAATATTATTAAGGATGTATTAGGGGTAGGGATTGTCCTGGTGAGTTATGCCTGGCTGGTTGATCGAATCGCCCTGGTAAGTTTTTCCACTTCCTGGGTTGTATATGTTATAGGATTTATAGTCATCGATTTTGCCGGATACTGGATGCATCGACTAAGCCACGAAATCAATGTTTTTTGGAATCGGCACATCATTCACCACAGTTCGGAGGAGTTTAACCTCTCCTGCGCGCTTCGTCAAAGTATATCCGAAGTCTTTTCCTTTATTGCCATTTTTATGATTCCGGCAGCCTTGCTGGGGGTACCTGCCAGGGTCATTACCGTGATCGCGCCCCTGCATCTTTTTGCACAGTTTTGGTACCATACCCGCCTGATAGACCGTATGGGGTTCCTGGAAAGCTTTTTAGTGACGCCCTCGCATCACCGGGTACACCATGCCATGAATGCGGAGTATCTGGATAAAAATTACGGTCAAATATTCATTCTTTGGGATAAGTGGTTTGGTACTTTTCAGGTTGAACTACCGGAAGTGGAACCTGTTTATGGGGTGAAAAGACCAGTTCGGACCTGGAACCCTATTCGGATAAATTTTCAGCATTTTGGACTTTTACTGCGCGACGCTTTTTATACCAAAAGCTGGTGGGATAAGATTCGACTGTGGTTTATGCCAACTGGCTGGCGGCCTGCCGATGTGGCTGCCCGTTTTCCTGTCGAAGTGGTTTCTGATTTTGGAAGCTTTCAGAAATATGAAACCCATCCTGGAAAATCCCTCCAGGTCTGGTCCTGGATCCAGTTTTTTTTCACACTGGGTTTGATGCTATTCCTCTTTAATCAGTTTGGAAGGATAGCCTTTCCCGAAGCTTTAATCTACGGCGCTTTTTTATTTGTAAGCGTATATAGCTTTACCACCTTACTGGATAAATCATCCTGGGCTTTAGCTACCGAGTGCCTGCGTGCTGTTTTTGGATTAGGCCTGATTTATTGGATGAATGGTAGCTGGTTTGTCATGGATCAGGTATTTCCTCAGGGTACCTATTTAATTGCTGCCTATCTCATTCTATCGGTATTTGTAGTGGCGTATTTTGTCGGGCAGGAGCGGCATGCACCTGGCCGAATGGTAGCCTGATTTCAGTATAAAAAATCCCGAATTTCGGGGTAATCCAAAATTCGGGATGGCTTTTGTCAGAAAGTCTGGCCTGTTATTATTCCTGGCCGCACAGTTGAGCATATTCCCAGACATGGGTAGGGAAATCGGCCCAGCGAAGGCCTTCTTTATATTTTGCAATCAGTTCCGGGCAATCAGAGAAAATCAGTTTAAACTGCTCGTCATAACTCTTTTTCTCAACGATGAAAGCAACCTCATCACCAGCTTTTTTGACATAATAAGATTTGTCAAGTCCGCCTACAACGGTAATGCCGGCTACTCCGACAGACATGGTTTCTGAAGCAAGGGGGTCATGGTAAACACGGATCAACTCGCAAAAAGTTGGATTCACTACCTGCATCATCAGGGTGAAAGTTTTTTTCTTGACCCGAACTTCTGATTTTTCAAGATAAACATATTCCTTTCCCAGGATATCCGCATCCAGATCTGTTTTTCCCCACTGGGTAGCATCATTCATGAAATCGGTCGCACTGGCAAATTTATCAAGTCCGGATGGCGGCAGGTACATGTAGGCAATCTCGTCGCCTTCAAAGTTGACCTTTTTGTCGTTTTGATCCAGAATTTTCACTTCTTCCAATTGACCTTTTTTGCGATCCAGGTCTTTGATCGTGCCAATAACCTCTGTGCCGTCTTCTAAATAAAGGTAGGAGACTTTCTGGTGGGAGTAGGTGCTTACAGGTGGCACAAAATGTTGGGCAATTCCCTGATTATATACACAAAAGCAAATCAGCGAGAGTAAAGCAATCTTTGTTGTTTTCATTTATTGTTTGTTTGGTTAACCTTAAAAAAACTTAAAGGCCCAAAGATATGTAATTATAAATTAGGCCAATCAGCTTGCCCGCTTAAGCTGGATTCACATAAAAAACCGGATCCTTTGGGGGGATCCGGCCAGTCGAGTGTCCTCTTTTCAAGGACGGTACACCCTGAGTCTCTGCTTTTCAGAGAGATCAGAATGCTATGCATCCTAATGCCTGCAAGTGGGTGATATACAATTTGAGTGTGTAGCGTTAAGCTCTTGGAAGTACAATTTCATCTTCTTCCACCTCGACCTCTTCCAGATCCATATCGCCGCTTATAGCGAGATTTACCAGGTCGATAATATCTTCGAGATTTAACTTGGTTTTCAGGGAAAGCATCATGAATGCGTCTTCACTATCGACCAGTATAAGCAGGCTTTTTAGGATGTCCTTTTTTTCCTGCATCATAATATGTACGCGTTGTCCCTTACTTCTTACCGACACCAATGGTTGGAAGTCGTCTTTTTGTTCGAGATCTGACATAAAGCGGGCAACATCCGAGGCAGGAATAGCGCCTCCATTTTCGG